>JACUTX010000036.1 GCA_014859615.1 Desulfuromonadales bacterium
TGATCGAAAAGCGCAAGCCGGATATTGTGGTGATGGGTACGGTGGCAAGAACCGGCTTGCCCGGTCTGCTGATCGGCAACACCGCCGAGTTCGTTCTGGCGAGGATCAGCTGCTCAATCCTGGCGATCAAACCGCAGGGTTTTAATACCCCCGTAACCGGCCCCTGAAACCGACCGTTAGAACGCGTAAATCCGAACGCGCTCCCTTTGTCTACCGGGGCGAAACGGGCAATTCCACGGACGGGACGACTTAAACCCGTGAGACAATCGACTGTTACTGCGTACAATCAACTGCGATAGATGGAGTTTCTTTCATCCTCTTTACCTACGCCAAATAAACACGACAACATTACTTCACGCTGCAGCTCTTTTGGTCGACAAGTTTTCAAGTCCCCTCTTTAAAACCATCAAGCTTGGTTTCAAGCATTTGTCAACCTTCCCCCTCTCTGTCAATCGAACTTGCCAGACGCCGAGCTCCATCTCGGTAACTTGCCGGTTCTCTGTACAACTCGATTACCACCTGGCAGCGCTCTTCCACCGCAAGAAACTACTCCCTACTGCTCCACGGGTGAACGTCAAGCCACAGTTTTGCGTCAAAGAGTCCGTCACCTGCTCATCCAGGGCGACGGTTGTAAAAGCCAACCCCATCGCCCCGCCAGCCATCACCGCCGGGAAAAACCGAAAAAATCGATCGGACGCGGTCCCATATTTTGAAAATCTGTACTCTCATCCCAACGTCGCTCATTGATCAGGCACCAGCAAAGTCGATTCCCGTTTTGCGTGGTATTTTGTTCATGCTACAGTCAGACACCCGTAAGTCAAGTCTTCAGTCATTTTGGTGAACAATTCCAGCAGGGCGCTCTGTTTCGACGTCGGCTGCGATCAGAGCGACACGCACGGCATCAGGCCGCCACTTTGAAAGGGCTGTTAAGTCTCGGTGTCTGGATCTGCCCGGAGACTGGAAAACCTTGAGATAGCGTTCAAGGCCTTGATCGAGGCCATCTCGAGGCTATCGACAATGTGGCCGGTAGTCGACGTCAGCTTCGCGTGCAGCAGCAGCATCGGGATCGCCGCCATCAGCCCGAAGGCGGTGGTGTTCATCGCCACTGAAATACTGGCAGAGAGCAGATCGGCTTTCTCGGCGGGGTTGGCGTTGGCGACGGCGGTAAAAGCGGCGATCAGACCCATAATGGTACCGAGCAGTCCGAGCAGGGTGGCGATGTTGGAGAGGAGGGCGATATAGGGGGTTCGCTTTTCCAGTTGCGGGATGATCTCCAGCATGCACTCCTCCATGGCGACCTCAATGTCTTCACGCCGTTGCACCGCTCCCTGCCGCGCCAGCCCCATACCGAGCATCCGGGCGAGTGACGAATCGTCGGCGTTGACCATCTCCCGTGCCTGATCGAAATTGCCCGCCGCCAGTAACGGTTGCACCTGTTCCCACAACGTACTGTTTTTCCGTCGGATGTTACCCAGTTGCAGCCAGCGTTCATAAGCGATGGCCGCACCGACGGTAAAGACCAGCAGAATCGGGTACATGAACAGTCCCCCTTTTTGAAAAAACGCGACCAGCGTGTAGATGATTTCCATATTGACCTCCAAAAACGAGATAACCTTTGTACCTTTGCGATTTAAACCTTTAGCGTCCCTGCCGCTATCCTGCCGGGAGGAAATCGATCGGATAGAGAATGGTCGTTTTCGGCGTCCCCTTCTTTGGTCCGAAGTTGAACTTACGGACCCGTTCGACAATCGCAGCGACCAGACCGGAAGAGGCTAAATCGGTCTTCTCGACTGTACAGCTCGCAACCATACCTTCCGGATCGATGGTGAGTCGCAGCAGTATCTTGCCGCGCAAGGCAGGATCCTTGCGCAGTTCCTTGTTATAAATCCGGTAAAGCGTCGACTTGTAGCGGTCGAAGACGATCTGGATCTCCTCGTCGGTGCGTGCCGGTCCCGGTCCGTCGCTGACCTTGCGCCCCGCCTCCTCCTGTAATCCGGCCACGGCGCTTTCGACCCGCGCGAAACCGGCATTACCGATTTTGCCAGCAGTGCCGCTTTCGCCGTTGCTGATGCTGCGACTGACTGTGACATTGCTGATGCCGCCGCTGCCGCTTTTCCCCTGGATCGCCACCAGCGAACGCGAAGCGCGGGGACCGCCAGATCCCGTGCCCGTGCCGGGACCTTTACTCAGGCGCGCCTGGCTGCCGAGTCCGGCGACGGGGGTCTCTTCGATCAGTTCTTCAAAACTGTTTTTGAAGGCGAGAACACCACTCCCTTCTGCCTTGGTCCGCGCCGCTCTGGTGTCGGCCGGGGTAGCTGCGACCTTCGGTTTCTCCTTGGGAGCCTCTTTCTCGATCGGTTCTGTTGGTTTTTTTTCTTCCGGTGGTTTTTCCGCTACCTTTGGCGGCGCAGGCTTGGCCGGTTCCTGTTTAACCAGTTTGGCCAGGCGTTCGGGGATCACTACGGAGCCCGATGTCTGTTCGGACACGGGTACCGTCACCCAGTGCATGAGCAAACTAACAACGACAAACAGGAGCAGGGCGCCCAACATGGAGTGACGGAAGGCCTTCTCGCTTGCACTGTCGGAGCTCCAGGGCATGATGACGACCCGCTCTGGAACAGACGAAACCTCCCGTTCAACGGCGAGCTCTTCAAGTCGGCGCTGTTCACGGGCATAGGCATCGTGAACCTTTTCGAACAGTGCATCGAGTTCGATATTTCGTTCCACAATGAGAGTTTTGAGCGCCGACTCGCGTTCCTGCCCTCTTCGGATCTTATCGTCGAAACCTGTGATCCGTTCCTGCAGCCGCTGCCGATGACGGTCGGCGTCAGCGCCTTCTGCCAGCGGCTCCCAGAAAAGCGCTGACGCTTCGAGTTCAGTCAGTTTGTCGAGTGCGGCGCATACGCTCTGCAAGGCTTCATATCGTTCCCTGTGGAGGGGAATTGTTTCAAGCTTTGCCTGAGTAAGGTGCAGATCGGCATCGAGGGCGGCGAGTTTCGCCCGCACCTGCTCGATTTGTGCATTCAGAGGTTTCAATTCCTGCTGCAATAGAGAAGTCGTCACAATGCTCACGCTAGCTTTTCGAGGATTTCTGGATAACGGCCAGGGAGATCTTCCCGTAACCGGCAAGAGTACAGCTCGACATAATTTTCTTCAGCATCGAAAACGGTATTGTTCTGTCAGCGAGGATAGTGACCTCCGTACTGTCGGCCGCCGTCCGGCTGTTGATGCCGATGAGGTTGCTCTGCAACGCAGAGAGTCGCGTCATGATCGCCGGAACCCGGTCTGTTTCTGGATTTTGCAGATCGGATGTAGCGATGACGGTCTGTCCCTGCACCAGTACCTCATCCGGGGTCACCATGATCACCACCGTCTCACGCGGCTTCGCCTCGACAGTAGAGCTAGGGAGCTTGATCTGGTCAGGAGCCTTTACCGCTTCGCTGGCGGAGGAATTGGAGAGCAGGAAGAAGACCAGGATGGTGAAGACATCCATCAGCGAGGTCAGCATCAGCCCTGCCGTCCGTTTATGGTTACGCGCCATGCGTCGCATCCGTCTCGATTCTCTCATGGGGCATCTCCGATCGATATATTGGGGAAGAGAACCATTTTTTCCGGCGCGTCACTCCCTTCGACAGGGATTTCCACGCCCCGCACGAGGTCCATGACCTGAACCAGATAATTGTATTCGATATCCGGCTCCAGCAGGACCGTCGCCTCTTCCTTGTCCGGGTTCTTGTTTTTAATATTCATCAGCAGTGCAGAGAGTTTTTTCAGGTCATACTCCCCCTCTTTTTTAGGGATTGCAGCCTGTATTGTCGCCCCGTTGCCGAGTTCAAACCCGTTTTCCCGAACGATGACCTCAATCGTCAGCCGAGATGCGTCGATGACGGCGCCGTCGGCGGCGCCGTCGGCGGCGCCGTCGGCGGCGCTGGTCGGCACGCTCAGTTCGAGAATCGTCACGCGAGAAAACACGGCACTGATGAGCAGAAACGGGATCAAGACCACCATCAGGTTTAAAAACGAGGTGATGTCGAGCCCCATAGCCTCCTGCATTCGTCTTCTGGATGGTTTTCTTCTGGCCATGGTCAGCTCGTCGGCAGTTGGCGTTTGGAGGAAATCGAGATAGCGTTCAACGCCTTGACCGAAGCCATCTCGAGGCTATCGACGATCTCCCCGGTTGCCGACGTCAGTTTCGCGTGCAGCAAAAGCATCGGGATCGCCGCCATCAGTCCGAAGGCGGTGGTGTTCATCGCCACTGAAATACTGGCGGAGAGCAGATCGGCTTTCTCGGCGGGGTTAGCGTTGGCGACGGCGGTAAAGGCGGCGATCAGGCCCATGATAGTGCCGAGCAGTCCGAGCAGGGTGGCGATGTTAGAGAGGAGGGCGATATAAGGGGTTCGCCTCTCCAATTGCGGAATTATTTCCATCATGCACTCTTCCATGGCAATCTCGATATCCTCGCGGCGCCGGGCCAGACTATGGCGCGCCAGCCCCATGCTGAGCATCTCGGCGATGGTTGAGTTATTGCCATCGACCATTTCCCGCGCCTGATCGAATTCGCCCTGATCCAGCAGCGGTTTCACCCGAATCCACATCTTGCGGTTTTTCAATCGGGCACGAGTCAGCTGGTACCATCGTTCTACGGCGATAGACAGTCCGACGATAAGGACGATAAGAATGGGGTACATGAACGCTCCGCCCTTGATGAAAAAGTCGACCATTGAAGAAATGATTTCCATGATTTAGTTCCTCCTGGATGGATGTGCTGTGCAGGTTTCGTAAAATTCAAGTTGACGGATGAAGACTTCCCGGTCGATCGGTGCGGCGCCGGAGTCGTTCATCCGGCTCAGCCTTGACTCCACACCGATCTCGGAGCTCTTCCAAGGGATAATGTAGAGAGATTTGGGTGCCTCGTCGTTGCCGACGATCGACATCCCTGAAAGCTCCTTAACTTCCCTCTCCTTTACCTCGTCTACGGCCATAGTCAGAGTGGCTGGCAACAGCAGGCAAAGTACAAGGATTACGATTCGATTCATGATGATTCCTGATCGTGTTTTTGGTTTTATTCCGCGTTTGTGATGCGCTGCCGCAAGCTGGCGATCCAGATCATGACCTGCTCGTCTTCCGGGGCCGCCTCATTGTATATTTCAAATTGTTGCAGCGCACCAACCATGTCCCCAAGGTAGAGTTCGCAGAGGATACCGAGGTTTTTCCGTACTGGCAGATACTCTGGAAAGTGTTGCAGAGATGCCTCGAAAATATCGCGGGCCTGCGTAAAACGTCCGTTTTTGCGCAGCAGCAAGCCATAAACGTTACTCGCCACCGGGTGGCCGGGGATCAGTTCGAGGGCCGTCTTGAGATGCTTCTCGGCTTTTTCCGTCTCCGCTTTTTGTTCATAGGCCAGGGCGATGTTGACGTGTGGCGCCGTCAGCCCAGATAGACGCGCGATCACCCGCTCCAGCAGGACGATCGCTTCGTCGTGCCGGGCCTGTTCGATCAAATCGACGGCGCTGGTGAAATCGCTGCGGATCTCGCCATCCATATCGGCGCGCTCTTCGATCTGAAACCCCCGCCGCCCATCGTCCAGACGCGACACGACCGATCCCTGAGCAATGCTCTTGTCCGGGGGGTCGAGCGTGGGCGCACAACCCGCTGCAAAGACCAGCAACAAGGAGAGAATTGCATTTCTTGCGCGGCAGCAAATGTTATCCCTCAAAGTTAACTGACGGAGCAGGGCGTTCATGGTCGGACTCCCATGGTTCGATGCAATGTAAAAATCACAGGTTTTCCTCCCGGGCTTCGGCCGGAGCTTCCTGGTCCACAGCGTCAGGTGCTGGCAGTTCGGTGGTTAAGGTTTCGGCCTCTACAGACCCGTCATCGCTGCTCCCGGTAATAGCGGTTGTCGTCCCCTCTGCGGCATTTGCGGTGTCCGACGGCTCATTCTGCTGGAGTACATACAGGTAGGTTCTTAACGATGGCATAATACCGCTGGTCTCTTCTGGCCGGTCATAGCGGGCAGGGATAAACTTCGCCAGTCTCTGCAGGCTGCGGACGACCCAGATATTGTATATTCCCAGAGGGATCAACTCAAGGTTGTTCTGATGAACGGCGATGGCTTTCTCCTCAAACAAAAAGGCCTGATCCTCAATGGCGAGTTCATACTGTTCCAGTTCCAGCGGGGTAAGATTGTCCGGCCGTTCGGACGCCATCAGAGCCTGGCTGAGGTGGGCGTAAATTTCGGCCAGATAGAAGGTCGCCGCAGCGGTAACTTCGCCGACTTCATAATCAAGCAGACCGGTGAATTCCCTGATCGACACTTTCATCAGCGTCTGCTTTCTGACCAGATTTTCCTTGAACGGTTTGAGCAGTTGCACCTTGACGAAAGCCTGATACCCAACTTCGGCCAAAACCAGAGCGGCATTGCCAGCGAGGTAACGACTTCGGGGGGTTTGGGCAGCGACAGCAGCAGCTTCAATGTCGACGATTTGCCGCAACTCGGCTAGATAGGCTTCGCGTGCGTTTTCTGTTTTGAGAATCCCGGCAATCTTGTCGCGCGTCTCCAGATTAAGATCCACCGGCTCGGAGAAGACGTCGACATAACGTCGATAAACCTCCAGCGCCCGAACGCTGTCACGGGTCTCCATATAGAGCTGCGCCGCGGTCTGCAACGCCTCCCGGTGCAGTTCGTCGTCCTGCGCTTCAGCTGCGACCCTCTCGAACTCTGCCGCCGCCTGGGCCAGCTGACCGTCCTGGCGGTAGACGAAAGCAATTTTCTTTGTCACTTCGGACTGCAGCTCATGGCCGGGGAAAATGGAGCGGAATTCCAGCAGTACGCTGGTCGCCTGTTTCCAGTCCTGCAGCCGGATCAGAGTCGCTGCGGCGTCGTACTCGGCAGTCGGCCGGAACCGGGAGGTCGGCGCCATGACACCGACGCGCAAAAAGTGATCTGCCGCAGCCCGGTAGTCCTCCTGGTTTCGGGCCTGTTCGCCTTGCTTATAGATCGACGCTGCCAGGTTGTCAATCAGGCCGCTACGCCCCTTGTCCTGCTCAGGGAGGAGCTCCAGAACCTTCGCGTAGGCGACTTCGGCCTCGCCGTACAGCTCCAGTTTAAAGTCGGCATGAGCGGCAATCAGCCAGGCGTCACGCAGCACTCCCACTTCGGCCTCGGGGAACATCGTGATGAGTTGCTGCGCAACGGACAGCGCCTGCTGGAATGCCTCCATATCGTAAAGATCGTCCGCCGCCGCGCCGAGGACGACCGCCACCTTTTCATGTCCGGGGAAAGTCGCGGCAAATTTAAGCGATAAACGGACGACTTCGTGCCTGACCGGCAGACGGTCGTCAGGCGCGACGGCAGCCAGCTGCTGCCGGCAAGCGTACACCGCCGCATAGCCGGCAGCCGAGGATTGCCTGTGATCCGGGTAGTCGTAGGCGGTCTTCTCATATTCCACCGCCGACTCGGCGAAGTTTTCGTTCTCCAACAGCAGATCGGCCAGCTGGTAATTGATCGCTGGTGAGTCGGCTTCCGACGGGAAGGAGAAGATGTATTCACGATACCAACGCAGTGCTTCAACGAAATGAGAGGATTGATCCTTAACATGACGCTTATCGCGATAGAGGGCGTGGTAATGATTCGCCAGATCGGTCAGGTTGGTTTTTAGGAACAAGAAAACTTCCGGCCGGCTGCTCGGATCGTAATAGTTCCAGTACTCATCTTTGCGTCCATAGTCGGACGCAAACGCCTTCTTCGCGTCGATGACCAGACTTGGGAACCCTCCGCTCATGTGAATATCGATCACCCGCATCTGGAACAGGGGCGCCTTGCGGTGAAACGGGTTGCGGCTGACGAAGGCGCCGTAGGCAGCGACGGCATCGCTGTAACGGCGCTTGCCGTAGTAGTACTCGGCGAGGTTGCTGTAGATCTCATCCTCGAAGCTGCGTTTGCCGTTGGCGGCAAAGTAGTCAGCCACAGCATCAGCTCCGCCAAGGTAAGAAAAGGCCAGGCTGACGACGCGGAAAGTGTCGTCCATGCGATTGTGCTCGATTTCGTCGGCGGTCTGGTCAAAATCGTAGCCGGTCGACAGCTTGTAATCGAGCAGGTCGATGAACTGATGCAGTGACGCCTCGTAAAGCTCTTGCTTGTAGTAGGTCCAGCCGAGCTTGTAGAGTGCGAGCTGGTAGTAGAAAGTGCCGACTCCGGTGCCGACGACGCTTTTGTAGGCCTTTTCGGCGTCGAGATAACGTCGGTGCATGAAATAATATTCACCGCGACGGAACTGGACCTCGTCGACATAGCGGGAGCCGGGGTAATCGTGCACCAGTCGTTCAATCACGCGCATCGCCTCTTCGCTTTGGCCGAGTTCCCCGTAGGCGCGCGACAGTTGGTAGAGCACCTGATCGTTCTGCTCGTACAGCGGGTGGTCGCTGAGGAGTTTTTGGTAGAGGGCGACCGCCTCGACGGCACCGTCATTTTCCTGCTCGTCCCCACCCGGCAGGGGAAGATTCTCCTGCAGCGGCACGGCGTTCAGATTTTCTTCGGCGGCGGCGCGCCGTCCGTCTTTGCTATCCGCCGACATGGCTGGCGGCGACACCGTTTCAGGACGATCCGTCGCACCGCTATCGGCGATGAGGCCGTACTCCGTTTCGACCTTCAGGTCGGCCAGGCGCCGAGTCGCCTCGGGCGACAGCGAAGAAGTCGGTGTCGCCTCGAGAAAACGGCGGTACCCCTCCATCGCCTTCTCAATCCCCCCTTCGATCGGAACCTCCCGAATTTCGATGCGCTGGTTGCGCAGTCCGGCGATCGTGGCGTCTTGATTGGCGGCGCATGCGGCGAGCAGCAGCGCCAGGGTGAAGAGGACGAAGCAGCGGCTCATGGCTTCACGCCCCTCTTCTCCTGAACCCGGCTGGCGCGGTCGTAGCTGTCAGCCATGGCGAAGCGGGCCTTGACCCGAAGTTCCTCAAGGCGTTCTCTGCGTAGGGTCAGTTCGTTAACCGCCATGATTTCAAGTCTGTTCCCCTGTTCTGCCATCAACTCCTGAACTTTTATCAGGGCCTCCTCAATGCGGACCTGCTGCAGCCGGATCGTTTCATCGTACCCCTGATAACTCTGGATGGCGGTCTGGCGGCTACGGACAAAGGCGGTGTATTGCCGTCCCAACACGTCGATCTTTTGGTTGAGTTCTTGCAGATCGGTGTACGCCTCAGTCAGTCGCTGGTCGTAGCCGGTCTGCAGCGACCAGAGGAGCAGGCCGCGCAGACGTTTGATGCGAGCCGAGATAGCGTTGTCGACTTTCTGACCACTGGCGGCAACGGTCTGCTCCAAGCGAGTCAGCTGCGCAGCGATGATGCGTTCGGCGGCGGTCGCCAGGGCATCGGGACGCGGCATCAGCAGCATCGTCTGTAATCTTTTTACAATGCGATCCCGCTGTTGCAGACAGGAGCGCATTCGCGCGTCGAGTTTTTGAAATGCACGATCGATCTCCGGCAACAGCGGTTCGTAGTAAGCACGACGCACGGCGATGATCTCTGCATAAGCATTCAGGTCATCTTGCCAGCGCTCCAGCTTGCGGCGTATCTCCTTGAGGTCAAGATAATTTTTTAAATATTCCTGAAAATCGTTTGACGCCATCATGTCAAGGAGATAGTAGGTTTCGGGAGCGTCCGGCAGTTCGCGCAACGTAACAACCCAGTTGGCGTCCTGTTTGAGTTCTTCGCGCACCAACGCAGCCAAAAATTTCCCGTCAAGAATGCTTTGGGTCGAAACGTCGAGTTTGTTTATTTCGATGCTGAAGACCTCAAGAGCCCGCCCGTACATCAGGGCCGCATTGCTGTATAAGCCTAATCTGCCGTAGGCATAAGGGACCGCGAGCATCACCTCCTGCACAGACGGATCAGTGATTTCACCTTCGGCGAGGATGCTCCAGGGGACTAACGCCAGATCGAAGCGGCCCCGGTAGGCATCGGCCCACCCCGAACCGAGCAGCGCCCGATCGGAGAAGGGGCCACTGAGGCGTACGCGGTCAAAAATCAGCTTGGCAGCTTCGAAATTCTTCTCTTCGAGCAGCATTTCGCCAAGCACCAGATTTGCCTTATCCCGAATCGCTGCCGTAGCCGAGTCTCTCACTTCGATCTGGCCGGCACGGTCGAGCCACTGGCGTCCCTCTTCTTCCCTGTCATCATCAATCAGGGCGATGCCGAGATTGTACGGGGCGAAACCGGCCAGACTCTTCGCTCCCTGAAGGTTTTCAAGGAACGGCACCGCCTCGTTGAAGCGGCTGTCGGCCATCAAGACTTCCGCCCGCAAAAAGAGGAGATTGTCGACGAGGTCCGCCGGTGTCTCGCCACGGAGCCGGTCGAGGGCCTGCAGGGCATTGACCGGCTGCCCTTTCTGGAAGTAGATTCTCGCCAGACGGTAGATGGCTCTGTTGCGCACCGTCTGTTCGACATCCCCCTCGATAACCGCCGTTATGGCCCGACCGGCACGCTGATGCATGCGGTAGGCGAGTTCGAAATCGCCGACGTCGAATTCGGCCTGACCGAGATGGCTGTAGAGAGAGTCGAGCTCCGGTTCGTCAAGAGCGTGGAACAGTGTAAGTTCGGTGTCGAGTCGAGCGATCGCATCGAACCACTCCCCCTGATAAGCGTGATAGAGGGCCTCGCCGAAAAAGAGGTCTTTAAGCTCTCTTTGCGCAGCCGGGCTGGCCGCCAGGGCCGGGTTGGCGAAGAGGAGCGTGATCAGGAGTATCAAGAGTCTATTCATATCGCTATCGTGAAAAAGGCAAAAGTATGCGTCGTTCGCTCTGTTTCCTGTTTGTTTACAACCGTCTTATTTGTCGCTGAAGGAGATCATCTGCTCGGCCAGGATGATCTCGACGATGCCGGGTCCGATGTTTTTGTTGACGGTGAACGATCCGGTCTTCTCGATGTCGCTTCCGCTGTCGGTCTTGCCGTAAAAGGATACGACCAACGGGTGCTCGCCGGTGGAGATATTGCCGGTATAGAGGCGCTGTACTCCCCCCTTGCGCAGAGCTTCGAGTTCCTTGAAGGTATAGAGGTGATGGGCGACCGCCTTGTTGTCCAGGGTCAGATCGAGAGAGTCGAGTCTGAATTTTTCTCCGTCGGCCAGAGAGACGAAGATCGTGACCTGAGTGTTTGAGGGGTAGAGCAGTTTCTCCTCCAGCAGCTTCAGTTCCGTCGCGATGCTCAGCACATCGCCCTTGATCTCCTGCACCTGTTCGTCCAGCCCCTTGATCTGTTCCCGAGAGGCCTCTTCTGCAAGTGCGATGTGGCCGATGAGCAGAGCCGCCAGGGTTATAATAATTGATTTCTGAATTCTCGACATCGTTTTTGCCTCGCTTGTTGTCTTGTCTGCGCCTGGTGCCATTATGACAGATCTGCGTCCTACATTTTTCCGATCAGGTTGATGAACAGTCCCTGATGCTTGTAACTCATATCGGTCAGATCATCGGAAAAATCACTAAAATTATAGCCGACACCGAGTTTGATATGCTCCCCGAGGTGACGGTAGAGACCGACCAGCACGCCGCTGCGGGTGTCCCTCGCATCAGGAAGATCGAGTCTGCGTGCTTCGACCAGAGCATCCCAGCTGTACAGGACGTGCCAGTCGGCGCGGAGCAGATAAAGATGGGCCTGGCTGGAGAAGAAGTCCGAATGGACCCGATCCTGACTCACCGCGCCGAGGCGATAGGCATATTTGCCGCCCACGGTCCAGCGCCTGGTCAAATCATACATCACATCGAAATCGGCAATGTGACTACGCTGAATCACCCCGGCCGTCGTCGAGGTACCGCTGACCTGATCGGCGGTCGGCAGGTTGTAGAAATAGGTGTATTTGACCAGGGTGTTGAAGCGGTTGCTTTCGACCGGACGGTAAGCGTAGCCGACCACCGCCTCGGTGTAACGGCCGTCATAGAAAGCGCCCTGCGAGCTCTCACTCCGGGAATAGTTGAATTTGCCGATGAGACGCCAATCTGTCGAGAGCTGGTAGCTCAAACTGTTTTTCAGCAGCCAGGTAGTTCGCTTGCTGTAGGTGGTGTCGGTCTGTTCGCTGTCATCGAGTCGATATTCGACAGCAGTGGCAAGTTTAAGGTTGTTGAAGCCGTAACCGGCCCGGACTCCGGCTGCCGTTCTTTTAATCTCCGCCCCGGTCTGGCGGTCGACGAGGTTGCCTGAATCGAGGGTCGCACCGAAGTTGAGGCGATCGGTGGGAGCAAGGTCGACGCCGGTGGAATGCGTCAGACCCGTCGGCACATCACCGTAACTGTAATACTCTTCGAGGTAGAGACTGACACTGTCGGAATAACGGGTGCGGAAACCGGAAACCAGATTCCCCTTCCGGGCGCGCAGACCATTATCGCTCCGTTCGTTCTCCAGAGTGTAGTTGCTATAGAGGGTGGTGCGATCGGAGTAGAGAAACTCGGTACCGAGCCGGGCGCCGGTGCCCAGATCGCCACCGGAAAGTTCTCCGGACGCCTTGAGCCGGTCGGTCAAATGCAGGCTACCGCCAGCACCGACCCGATCATTGCTGTCGCGATTGCTGGCAGTCTGCAACGAGTTCTGGGCGAAGCCGTAGGTGCTCCAGCGCTGCAGGGAGTCGTAGGTAAGCCGCAGCACCGCGTCGGTACGGTCACCTTCTTCCTGGGTAGGGGGGGGAGCGGCTGAGTTGTCCGCCCGCTTTTCGTAGCGTAGCCCCGAACCGAGTTTCCAATGGTTGCTGAGCGTAGTGTCGAGATTAACCTCGGCATCTGCCGTATTCAGCCCTTCGCGCTGTAGACTCAGATCCCCTTTAAGGTGCAGATGCAGCCGGTCGGTAACAGGGAGATCTGCGGCACCGCCATACTTGGAGGTATCTTTGGTGGTAATCAGCCCCGGTGCCGCGTAGCCCGCTTCAAGATCCTGAGTATAGAAGGTTATCTCTCCGCGAACGTTATCGAAGAGATCCTTGAGACCGAGACTGCCATCGACGCGATAGCCCCACGCTTCGCCATCGACGGAGGGGAGTGGCTCGGTAGTGAAGTTGTAACCGCCGTCAACAGACGTCCTCTCCAGCAGCCCCGCCCCTTCGCTGCGTCCGGCCTGCAGTTTTAACCAGGTCGCCGCGGTCGCACGCAGGGTGACATCCGCCGCATTCAGGCGGGTTTCGCTCCCCGCTTCATCGTCGCGGTTGGTGGTCAGCCCGACTTTCATCTGGTCGCCAAACCAGTAATGCAACCGGCCGCCGCTGGTCAGCGTTCCCGGATCATCAAAACCGGGGGTGTATTCGTAACGGACCACCAGATAGGCCGGGTTGCCACTGATAGCGTCGCGCTGCACCAGCAGGTTGTCACCGGCAGTGGACATGAGGGGCTCGGAGAGCAACAGCCGCCCCTGCAGAGGATCGAGATCGTAATCGAGGATCGGAGTCAGGTTCTTCACCCCCAGCACCAGCCCCGAATCTTTATCGCGGACCTCAATCCGCACCCGCTCGGAACCGGTGAGAATATCCTGGTGCCGCAGGTAGTAGAGGGAGCCGCCTGTACCGCGAAAATCGTCACGCCCTGCCACGGTGCCGGGCTTTGCGGCGTAGCCGTCGGCATAGAATCGCTGTTCACCAAAACTGGTAACGTCCTGACTCTGCAGCTGCAGATTGGCACCGTAAAGGGAGCGATCGACGTGAGCGAGATCGTTATCGGTATAGCCGATTTTAAAATTCCCCCACAGGGCATGGTTCTGCGCTTTCTTCAGCTTGAGGTAGAACTTGCCGAGAGTCGGCGCGCCCTCTTCGACGGTGCTGTCGTCGCCATAGGTCGGCATGTGATCGTCGGAGTCGATCCGCCGGAAAAGGGCCTCGGGCGATTTATCGAGGAAGTTGCTGAAAATCTCGTCAACCGGACCCTGTCGGGTATCGGCGCTCGCAGTCAGACCCCAACCGTCGCCCAATTTCCCGTTGGTATAAAAGGCCATCCGTCCCTGAATATCGACATCGTCGCTGTATTGCGTTTTGCCCGGCGCCAGCAACGTAGCCGGGCCGTTGGTCCGGTTGGCAAAGAGGGACAGATCGGCGATTCCGACGCTGAACCAGTCACTCTTCTTCAGCTCCAGATCACGCAGGAACAGTTCGCCGTTCCCCGCAGCATCGACAACCGCCACCTCGACCGCATGCCTCCCCGCAGGGAGGAGCTCCTCGGCGACAAAGCGCCCCTGGGCGTCGACCGGGACCGGATAGCCAGCCAGCCAGACGGTGTGACCGGCGGGAACCGCACTGCCGAAAGCCTGCACTGTCCCGCCGGTTAAGGGGATGTTCTGGTTGAAAAGTCGAGTTTCGCCGTAACCGACCCACAGTTCGGCTTCTTGATCAGCGATGGCCAGGGGCTGGTCGATCTGGTCGATCACCCACAGTGGCTGCGTTTTGGTTTCATCGAAATGACCCTGACGGTCGTAAACCCGGACCAGGTATTTCAGCTCGTAACCTTGTGCGGAAATTCCGGAGAAATCAGGCTGCCAATGCGCTTTACCGTCCGTGTCCAGGGGGACAACAGCCAGCGGGGTGTCGCGGTCGGAGCGCTGGGCGTCAAAAATCCTGACCTCCGCCCGGTCGATGAAGCTGTGATAGTTGGTGTAGAGCTGAAAAACAGTCCGGTTCTCGACGAAATCGGTCTCTTCCCGGTCGCGCCAAGCGATACTGTTCGGCCAGGCGGTTATATTGAGCCGCGGCTTCATCTTCAGGTTGTCGTACTTGAACTCGATCTGCGCGTTATCGAGGGCGACGTCGGTGCAGCGTTGCACATCGGCGTTTCTTTTGCCGGGGTCGTCAACCGGCTGGCCATCGACACTGATCCGCATCAAATTGAGTCCGAAGGGGTCGACGGGGCGCACCTCCCGAATCAGTCGGGTGATGTCGATGTCGTCGTAGTCGTTACGGGTAACGCTTTCAGAGTAGATCACCTGCATCTGCACGCGAGAAGCCTCCGAAGCAATAACGCCGGCCTCGGTCACCTGTTCGGACGGCATAAAGCCGCGTCCCTCAAATTCAGCCTGCTCCGCCGAGAGTCCCATAGCGGCGGTAACCGCCTCCATGGCCCGGCGGGCGCGGGCGGTGGAGAGCCCGATGTCGTCGCCGTAGATGGCTGCGGTCCGGCGGTCGAGGCGCGTATCGCTGGCGTAGCCGATAAAGCGCAGGCGCACCGAGGCCTTGTCGCTGACCTCGCTCATGATCTGTTTCAGTCGTCTGATTGTACTAACGGCGATGACCGGTTCGCCGTTTTGGAAAAGGATCGGTTCGAGGCCGTCTTGCAGCGGTGTATAGACACGGGTGACGGTTTCGACGCTAGCGGCTTCCGGGCAGAGTTGCGGCTCGTCGGGCAGCTCCTGCAGAGGGTTGTCATACCAGAACTCCACCTCGATGCGGCGGTTCAAAGACCGCCCCCGGGGCGTGGTGTTGGCCGCTACCGGCTGCGTCACTCCCCCCCCCTTGCTCTCAAAAGTGACCCCGGGAAAGGCGAGTTCATTTTGAACGGCAAGAGCCACGCGGCGGGCCAACGCCTTTGACAGACCCGGATTATCACCGTATATGCTTTCGTTGCGCTCGGTCAGCGGAGAGTTATCGGTATAGGCGATGATTCGAACGGTGAGGTTCTCCCTGCCGCGCAGCGACATCAACACCTGTCGGATCTGCTGCATGTAATCGTCAGGGACGCTCACCTCCCCCTTGTCGTAATGCAACGGCTGGATCCGGTTTTTGATCTGGACACGCCGTGAATTCCCCACCTTGTGGTGCAATGTGCAGACGGTCTCGGTGCGGCAGATTCTGACGCGATTGACTTCCAGGAGGGAGGTTCCCTGTCGCAGCGCTGACCGATCGCTCTGATCTGCAGCGACAGTTGCCGGGTCGAGCAGCCAGGAATGGATGGTCTGATCGGTGGGGAGTTGTTGCTCGGAGGCCTCACCATAGAGTGCCGACGTGCGCGTCTCGACAGCCTGCACCGGTGGGCAGAGACCGGCAGAGGCGGCAAGGACGAGAACGGACAGGATGAGGGTGAGGCTCTGTTTCACAAATATTTCCAAAAAATTTGTATATTTAAATTCAACTATTTCGTTCCGGGTTGCTACGACGATGTCAGTTCAGTGGTCCGCCGCGCCGCCAGAAGAGTTCGCTTTCAATATCGAGACGATAGCCGCCGTTTTGTTTCTGCCAGCGGTCGGCGATCTGTTCCTTCAAGGCTTCGAGCCGTTTGCGCACCAGCTCTTTATCCTCAACATCCGCCAGATAAGTCAGCCGCAGGACCGCAGGGGCTTTCTGCAGTTCGTTCAGCAGCTGATCGACCTTCGGCTGCCACTGTATCCGTAAAATCGTGCTATCCGGCTCAAAGACGCCGTCGGCAACATCGATAGTCACCACGCGGTGAATGGTAGCGCCAAAGTTAATATGCAGCATCTTGCCGCGGGTAGCGCGCTGAACCCGCGGATTTTCAGTGGTCAGGCGGTAGCCGGTCGGCAGAGTTCGATCATCGAGTTTGAGGATGAAGTTGCTGCCGCGATCCTCGTCGGGAACCGCAGCACAGGTGATATGAAAACGGCCGTGCGCGTCGCTGGTGGCGATCAGCCCCCGGGCGGTGACAACGCGGACCCCTGCCAGCCCCTGTTCCTCTGGGCCCTGCTGCCCGTCAAGATCGCGGTCGTCAAACACCTTGCCGATGACGTCGGTGCAGTCGAAGGTCGGGTCGGGAATGACGCGAACGGTTGCTGTGGCAATAGCGGAGAGAGTTGCGCCGGTACCGCTGTCGATCACCTGCGCCTGATTGACATATTCGTCCTGGGTGACACCGGCCCCGACGATCAGCAGCAGTTCGATGGTGTGCGCCTGATTGTAGTCGATGGCAAGGCTGTCCCAGCGCAGCTGGCGGCCAGCAACGACCGGCGCGAGCGGCACGCCGTCGAAGCGGCTGGAGCCGCTGACATATTTGAAGCCCGGCGGCAGGGTATCGACGATCCCGAGGGCGGGGACGCTGCGCCGGGTGTTTTTCACGCTGATCTTGTAAGGGACGATCTGACCGCGGGTAACATTGACCAAAGGCGTGCTCTTGCTGATGGAGATCATCTCCTCAAGCTGCTGGTCGATGGGGATGTGGTTGTTGTATATCTGGTTCGCCGTGGCATCGAGGGTGAGATGCAGATAGTAGGACGGCGACCCGGTCGGGACGGTCGCGGAAGCGTCGGCCTCGCAGAGAGCCGTGGCCGGGATCGCGTCGGAGAGGCAGGTCGGTACCGAATAGGGGACCGTCGCTGAGCTGGTGACGGGTGGTTCGATCAGCGACGTCTCCGCAAGATAGCCAGCCGGCGCTACCGTGACCGCGATCAGATAGTCTTCGCCAGCAGGGCAGTCCGTCGGGTCGAATACCAGATCGAACTTGTAGGCACCGTCAGCTTGCGTGACCTGATTCTGCTGCGCCGGATCGATAAAGCAGCTCGAAGGCAAGGGGGTTGCGGTCGCTCCTC
>JACUTX010000299.1 GCA_014859615.1 Desulfuromonadales bacterium
GCGCTCTGGTTACGTGAGGAGAAGACGCAAGCCGAGGTTGCCGCGTTGTTGCGTGCCCGGATCAGCTCTTTTCTCAACAGACCGTTGGCGGATATTGTCGATCGGCTGCCGTACGAAAAGGTCGACGGGATGCGCTGCTTTCTTCAAAATCAGGCGGTCGCTCTGGTTCAAAGCCGCAAAACTGTCGAGGCGCTGCTTGCGCTTTGCGATCGATCTATTCAGGCAACCAAAGAGAGATCTTTCGGTCTGCTTCTGGATCAGCTGTTGTCGGCCAAAGGGCGCGAACAGGCGATTGCGGTAGTTTCAGATCGACTATTGCATCTGTTGCGCGAACCGGCTTCGGTCGCGATGATCAGTACCGCGATCAACAAACCGCTGCGCGGCCTGCTCAATCGACCAATCGGTAAATTGTCGGCACGCTTTCCGGCCGATCTCTGTGAGGAGTTGAATGCCGGGGTCTATCTGCAGGTGTCCGAACTGCTGAGCAGAGAAGTTCCACCGCTGCTGGCGGCGCTCAATGTTCGCCAGATGGTCGAAGATAAGGTGAATACTCTCGATCTGCTTCAGGTCGAAGATCTTCTGCTCGGCGTCATGAAGGAGCAGTTCGCCTATATCAATCTGTTCGGAGCTCTCCTCGGATTTTTGATCGGTCTGGGGAATCTTCTCTTGCTGATTTATCTGTAACGGTAGAAACGGTCTTGTGCGGACCGGGTTGATTGACGTATTGTCTGTAAAATTCTTTTCAGGAGGCTCTATCAAGTGTCGAGTACCTACGGAACCTTATTTCGAGTAACAACTTTTGGTGAATCTCACTGCGCTGCCGTTGGCGCTGTTGTCGACGGTTGTCCCTCCGGGTTGAAAATCTCTACCGCCGATATCCAGCAACAACTCGATCGGCGTCGTCCGGGACAGAGTCATCTGTCGACGCCTCGTGATGAGGTCGATCAGGTAGTGATTCTCTCCGGGGTGGAAGCCGGAGTTGCTCTTGGAACCCCGATCGCCTTGACGGTCGCCAATCGGGATCAACGCCCGGGCGATTACGGTGCAATGAACACCATTCCGCGCCCTTCGCATGCCGATTACACCTATCAGATGAAATACGGGGTTCGGGCGTCGAGCGGTGGCGGTCGATCGAGCGCCCGGGAGACCATCGGCAGAGTTGCCGCCGGAGCGATCGCCGAAAAGTATCTGCACGAAACCTACGGCGTCGAGATCGTCGCGTATGTCAGCGCTGTCGGCGAGATCGATGCGCCCTGGATCGATCCGGCGAGATTGACCCGGATAGAGGTCGACCAGACGCCGGTTCGCTGTCCTGATCTTGCCGCCTCTGCGCAGATGGAAAAAATGATCGTTGATGCAGCGGCCGAAAAGGATTCGCTCGGCGGCATCATCACTTGCGTCTGTCGCAACGTTCCGGTCGGACTTGGCGAGCCGGTTTTTAATAAACTTGAAGCGCTTCTGGCGCAGGCGATGCTGTCGATCCCCGCAGTGAAAGGGTTTGATCTCGGCAGCGGTTTCAGCGGTACCCGTCTGAAAGGGTCACAGCATAACGATCTGTTTGTCATGAAGGGGGACCGGATCGGTACCGGCACAAACCGTTCCGGGGGGGTCCAGGGAGGGATCTCCAACGGCGAACCGATCCTCTTCAGAGTCGCTTTCAAGCCGACGGCAACAATCGGTCAACCACAGAAGACGATCGACTTTTCCGGGAGCAGCGTCGTCCTCGAAGCTGCTGGCCGCCATGATCCGTGTGTGCTCCCCCGTGCTGTGCCGATTGTCGAAGCGATGGCAGCACTGACCCTGATCGATCTCGCCCTGATCCAGCAGACACGAATGAATCGGGGCTAAAATCATGGAGAGAGAATCGATTCTTTTGGTCAACCCGGTCAAAGCGCTCTGCTCAATTCCCCTTCTGGTTGTGATAACGACTTTTGCGGAGAGTTTCTGATGGGATTGTCGTACCGGATTCTGATTGTTGATGATGTGCCGCTGTTGCGGACTCTGGCGAAAAATTATTTTAACCGGAGTGAATATCAGCTCACTACAGCCGGATCTGTGGCCGAAGCGTTGCGCATGGCGACTGCGATTCGTCCGCATCTGATTATTATGAGTGCCGAACTTCTGAATCAGAACGGGCTTGTCGGCTGTCGACAGATCAAGAACCATCCAGCCCTGTTTACAACCCCGGTGATTCTGGTCGCTAATAATGAGAGCGAAACGCTGGAACAGTGCTGGCAGGCCGGGTGTGACGCCGTTCTTCCCCGCCCTCTCAACCGCCGGGAAATGGTCGCGTTGGCGCAAAAACTCCTTGTTCTGGGCGATCGGGGCACACCGCGGATCGAATATAAAATTCTGGTTCGTTATGGTACGGATGATCAGCTGGAATGGCATGACTACGCCATCAATGTCGGTAATGGTGGTCTTTTCTTGGCGACAAAGAACCGTTTGCCGGTCGGGACCGTTTTGTACCTGGAGTTGCTTATTCCCGGGGTGGCCAATGCGACCCGTTGTCGAGGTCAGGTGACGTGGGTGAATAGTGCGGAAAAAAATCTGCGCCCGGATCTGCCGACCGGCGTCGGCATCGAATTTACAGAACTCGACAGCGCCGTGCGCAAGGAGCTGCAACGGTTTGTTCTCGATGCTGCGCGCAAATTACCGATTGCTTCGCGCCGAACGTCAGATCCTGATGGTGGTGAATAGAGCTGTTGGTTTCTCAGACACGGTCGGACAAAATTTCGCACCGTGACAGAAATGTGAGTTCAGCGGCCGTATTTTTTTTACCTGCAGGAGGCGTTTTTTGCAGGGTCTGAGCTGTTCAGGAAAATACGTTGATTATGTTCCGCCAGTTTTTTTGCCAGATGTTCGACATCCTCTTTCGACAAGATGTTATTCTCGACAAAGTACGC
>JACUTX010000300.1 GCA_014859615.1 Desulfuromonadales bacterium
AGCAAAAAAGGGACATCGAGGTTGATCAACGTCTGCAAGTCACCGCTATAAGCGGTCCATTGCCAACCCGAATCCGGCAGTCTCTGCAGATAACGCTCCATCGCCGTCAGTTGAGAAACAGCGATAGACGACTCAATGTGCCAACTTTGTATCAGGTTGCGAACCGAACCGGCAAACGAGAGATTCTCATCGATCAGTGCCAGCGACTGGCGAATCTGACGAACCGTTGCGGCGTTGTCGATCGCCTCAACCGGAGCTGCGACAGCCGGTGGAGCAGTCGTCCCGACCGGCAGAACGATCCCGGACAGAACCGCTGGCCGGGTATAGAGAAGAATCAGGAGAATGAGCAGAGTACAGGGCACGGCAGAAGCGGCGAGCCAGAAAAGAACGGGGTACCTTTTTCCGGGCGGGGTGCGCAGCAGTTCATTGTGAGCTTTTTGCGTCTCCCTTGGCGTCACAAAAAGCCGATCTTCCGAATAGGCCGCCAGCAAGGCCCTGTCACAGAGGATATTGATCAGGCGCGGGAGCCCGCCGGACAGCTTGTAGATCGATTTACAGGCGGCTTGCGTAAAGATCTCCCCTTTACTTCCAGCGACAGCGAGGCGGTGGTGAATATAAGCGCAGGTGTCATCCAGATCCATCGGCGCGAGATGATAGCGCACCGATATCCGCTGACTGAACTGCCGCAGGTTCGGTTGCGCCAGCAGCTCACCGAGCTCCGGTTGTCCCACCAGAACAATCTGGATCAGCCGATCCGTCTCGGTCTCAAGGTTCGATAACAGCCGGATCTGTTCCAGGACCGGCACCGCGAGATTCTGCGCTTCATCAATCACCAGAACCACCGTCCGCCCCGCTGCATTCTCCGTCAGCAAAAACTGGTTAAGATGATCAAGCACCCCTCTTCGATCCCCCCGCACCACCGGGATTCCGAGTTCATGGCAGATCGCCTCAAGGAGTTCATCAGCAGAGAGGGACGGATTAAAGATCAACGCCAGACGATACTCTTCGCTATCGAGCTGATGAAACAGGGTGCGCAGGGCCGTCGTCTTCCCGGCGCCGATCTCACCGGTAATTTCGATAAAGCCACATCGATTCTGCAACCCGTACAACAGATGTGCAAACACCTCCCGATGCTGCTTGCTCAAAAAAACAAAGCGCGGATTCGGTGAAACGTTAAACGGTTTTTCGCTGAGCTGGAAATGTTCGGTATACATATCGTTTTGAATGCGGATCTCTTCAGAGCAGGTAAAATCGATCTTCTGTACTGCCGGGAAATATACTGTGGATCGTTCCTGATAGCAATCTTCATCTGTCAAACCAAAAACAGACGATCGCATCATACGATCGCCTGTTGAATTCCATTCGATTCAAACAGAACCGAGTATAAACAAAAATTGTTATTTAACGCATAAAACGTGTCAACGTCAGAACATTAAGAGCGCTGGCATAATGCCCTTCGTACCAGGCGAGGCGCCCTCTAAAGAGCTGCAATTTACTCCGGGTCCGGAGCATAACAGCCACCCAGAGGATCGAAGCGCCAACCGTATAGGTCAGAACCTGACTGATTTCACAGGTGTACAAGGCAAGAAGATAGAGGAGAAAGACACCTGCCCCATACGGAAGGAGAATACGGATCATAACTCCGACCACCAATCCGAAAACCGGGAGTGCAACAAGATATAAAAGAGCAGCGGCGAAAATCATTACTATTGCGTCCATAGTCAGATCCTCCTTGCTTGAGCGAGATATGGTATATATTTACATTAAACATTAAACGATACAAATAAAAATGCAACAGCTTTTTGAAAAAATATTGTAACTGTTCAGCACTTCTATTCCGGCATGCGGTCTACAACTGTTACCTACGTCCAACGTTGTCACTTAACTTCCCTCCGGCAACAGCAGTAGCCCACATGCTGTGCTGATTGAGCAGGGTGGTGAATAATTACAAAATATTTAAATTATTCATCACCAGAGAAAAAAGCTATGGATCCCCGATAGAAGCATTTTCGGGATGACAAGTTTGGAGGAGCCTCTTAGCAACAGAGTGCCAGCTTTGTCATTCCAAAAGGGGGTCATCGGGAATCCAGCTTTTAAATAAAATTTAAAACAGAAAATCGGTCGAGAGAAAACTGCTCTGCCGTTTTCGCACGATCCCCCGCAGCAGCTCTTTGTTGGCATCATTATCTTTGGTCGCAACCAGGGTTCGGATCGAAAAGGCGCGCAAAGCGTCACTCACCGAGAGAGTCGCCACCGCTGAATCCTTGCGCCCGGTAAACGGAAAAACATCCGGACCGCGCTGGCACTGACTATTGAGATTAACCCTTGAGACCTGATTGACCAACGGATCGATCAACTGCGCCATCACCTTCGGGTCACGGCCGAACAGACTCACCTGTTGTCCATACAAAGAGGCGGTGATGTAACGGATCGGTTCCTCGATATCAGAAAAAACCACCACCGGAACCACCGGACCAAACTGCTCCTCATCGTAGAGCCGCATCCCTGGTTCGACCGGATAGAGCACCGCCGGGGAATAGAAGGTCGCATCAACTTTTCCGCCACCGCTGTTGACCACTCTCGCCCCCTGACGCACCGCATCTTCTACCAGAGTCTTCAGCAGCTGCGGCTTCCCCTCTTCGGGGAGCGGCGTCACCGCAACGTCAGGAGACCACGGCACCCCTTTTTGCAGAGCTGAGACAGCCGCCGCCAGCGCCGCAACAAACGGTTCGGCCACCGTCGCATGCACAAAAATTATTTTCAGCGCCGTGCAGCGCTGGCCATTGAACGAGAGCGCACCAGAGACGCATTCACGTACCGCCAGATCGAGATCGGCATCAGGGAGGATGACCGCCGGATTCTTCGCCTCCAGACCGAGAACCAG
>JACUTX010000301.1 GCA_014859615.1 Desulfuromonadales bacterium
GCTGCGGGCCGCCTCGGTAAACGAGCCGATGCCGCTGATCGCGAAAACCCCGAGAAAGAGACAGGCGATAAAAACACCAAAGCCGCGCAAACCGTTGCGCAGTTCACGCCTGACCAGACGCAGCGCCTGATTTAATGTTGCGAATCCGTTCATGAGCCGACCGGGTCGGCGACCAGCTGACCGTCGGCCATCTGCACGGTTCGACCACAGCGGTAGGCCAGCGCCACATCGTGAGTGACCAGAATCAGAGTGGTCCCATACTCCCGTTGCAGATCAAACAAGAGCTGCATCACCTTCTGACCGGTGTCGTGATCGAGATTGCCGGTCGGTTCATCGGCCAGAATCAGGGCCGGATTGGCTACAAACGCCCGCGCCAGAGCGACCCGCTGCTGTTCACCACCGGAAAGTTCCCCCGGAAAATGATCGATCCGGTCAGTCAGCCCGGTTGAAACCAGAGCAGCGCGGGCACGTTCAAAGGGGTGAGCAACACCGGCAAACTCCAGCGGCAGAGCCACGTTCTCCAGGGCGGTCATGGTCGGAACCAGATGAAACGATTGGAAAACAATCCCGATATGTTCACGCCGGAAGCGCGCCAATCCGTCTTCATTCAGGTTCTTCAGGTTTGACCCTGCCACCCGGATCTCACCGCTGGTCGGTCGTTCCAATCCGGAGAGGGCCATGAGCAGCGTGGTCTTGCCGGCACCGGACGGCCCGACCACGCTGATTGTCTCTCCCCTCTCAATCTGCAAAGTGATGCCGCGCAAGATATTGACCGGACCCGCTCCACCGATTAGACTGAGTTGCAGGTTCTCAATTTTAACAATCGGTTCTGTCATGAAATTTATCTCCACGCTGGTTAAAATTTTTTTGCTGCTGTTGCTCCCCTCAGTCGCCGCTGCCGATGAGCCTCTACGAATTCTGGTTCTTGGCGACAGCCTGACCGCTGGCCACGGTCTCGCCGAAAACGAAGCGTTTCCGGCAAAGTTGCAGCAAGCGCTGCAGACGGCCGGACACAACGTTTTGGTAATCAACGCGGGGGTCTCCGGTGATACCACCGCCGGCGGCCTCGCCCGGCTCGATTGGGCGCTGGCGGATCGACCCCAGATAGTTATTGTCGAACTCGGCGCCAACGACGCCCTGCGCGGGCTGCCGCCGGAGTCGGTCCGAAAAAATCTGACGGCGATCATCACCCGCCTGCAGCAGGAAAAAATCGCTGTGCTGTTGACCGGAATGCGTGCGCCGCGCAATCTCGGCGCCGATTATTATCATAAATTTGATCAACTCTACCCCGAATTGGCCCGGCAGCACCAGGTGGCGTTCTATCCGTTTTTTCTTCAGGATGTCGCGACCATTCGCCATTACAATCAGAGCGACGGCATTCACCCGAACGCGGCTGGAGTCAAGGTGATTGTCCAGTCGATTTTGCCGACGGTCGAGAGACTGATCCGTCAACGGACATCCTCCTGATCGAGACTTTTGGCGGTCGGGAGCCGGAGCAGATAGAGGGTCACACAAAGACCGATTACCAGCAGTCCCCCCCGCACCCAAACAGCTTCTATCAGTAACAGTGCCGAAAAACTTATGCTGGCCCAGAGGAGGCCGATCGCCTTCAGACGCGCTCCCCGCGGTATCCCCTCTTTCTGCAGATAAGGACGAAGCAGCGGCCCGAGATGGACGTGGTCGCGCAGCCAGCTGTAAAAACGCTGTGAACTGCGGGCAAAGCAGGCCAAAGCAAGCAGAAGAAAAGGGACGGTCGGCAACAGCGGCACAAAGATGCCGATGACACCGAGTCCGACGGCGATTATGCCGACGACAAACAGGGCCCAGCATAGAACCGGATGCAGCGGTTTTAAAGGTCTGCTCATTTCTATAGAGTGTAGACGATTTCTACCCGGAAGGAAATTGTTAGTCGCCTGCTCCGGCACTGGCCCATAAACCGAACGCCCCTGTCTATGATTTTAGGGGCGTTCGGTTTATGGCTGTCTCAAAAAAAAGATCAGGCTGTCACCCCGGCTCTTTTGTTATTCGATCGGAAACTTGCGTTCGGCCCAATCAACAATACCGTATCTGATGTTGGAAATCTTTTCAAAGCCGTTTTCGATCAGAATCCTTGCGGCGACCGTACTCCGGTTGCCGGTCGCACAGTAGATCAGGATTTCTCGCTCCTTGTGCGGGGTAAGAGCTGCGAGCTGTTTTTGCAGCTGTTGCACCGGGATGAGTACCGCTCCCTTGATATGACCACTCTGAAATTCGCCGGGCGTGCGAACATCGAGCAGTAGCGGCTGAACGTTTTTCATGAATTTATCAGCCTCTGCTGCACTCAACTCGTTGTAATGGGTTGCACTGTATTCGATCACTTCGATTGTCCCACGGCTAGTTCCGGCACTAAAGGGGTAGATTCCGGGTTTTTTCATCTTTATATACGGATTTGTCCCTTCTGCCGCGGGGAAAAGCTTCCGTTCATTTAAGGCGGGGATAACCATTTCAAACGATCTCTTTGTGGCCAGACTCGGCTGGATATAATCCCCGCGGTAAATCACGAAATGATTATCAGACTCCTTCTCCCCGATCGTAAGAAGACGCAGTCCATCGACGATGACACCGGAAATTTTTACAGCGGGCTCGTCCTGACGGGCAGCGAGTGTCATTCCAGAGCTGATAATCAGTAAAATCAGCAGCAGGGTCAATGTTTGTATCTGTTTCATCTTGATATCTCCTTAAAGTGAAAATAATCCGATAGTTCCAAAGATATATATAATTGTATTATTAAGGCTGTCAAGGCGTACATGAATATAACCAGATTATTTCTGGTAAATAGTTACATCTTGACAAACGCAATGCCGCTCTCCTTTATGGACAAAATGTTTTTT
>JACUTX010000302.1 GCA_014859615.1 Desulfuromonadales bacterium
GTCGTATCTTCCGTCGCTTTCTTGGCACAACCGCTCGCCAGAAAAACAACCATGACCAGTATCAAAATAGATTGCATCATTCTAAAATTTTTCATTCTTGATCTCTCCTTTAATGTTAACGAAACCTGAACAGCTTAAATTTTTACAATTCAACACATGTGATTATACAGAACAAGAGGGAAAAAACAACTATCTTTACCATTGCAGCGACCAGGCCGGTTGCTGAGCATCGACTCCCGGCGGTGAAAGCTGGTGAATTCCGCTCCCGTCAACACGCATGATCCGAACAGTTTTACGGCCGCTTTGATCATAGGTGTAGACCAGAAATCGACCGTCCGAACTCCAGGCCGGATGTTCGCTATTGCCGGGACCAAAGGTGAGACGGCGCTCGTCGCTCCCGTCAGGACGAATCGTGTAGATATCGAAAAAGCCATTCTGAAACCGTGTAAATGCGAGCCGATCGCCACGCGGACTCCAGGCCGGGTTGGTATTGTATTTTCCGTTGAGGGTCAATCGCACACTATCTTTACTCCCGACTTCTGAGATAAATATGTTCGGATTTCCCTGACGATCAGAAACAAACGCGATCTGCTTCCCGTCCGGACTCCAGGTCGGATTGATCTCGATCCCCCATGAACTGGCCAACTTCCCTTGCAACTGACCGCTGTTGCTGAGTTTATAGATCTCGGAATTACCATCGACGGAAAGCGCTACGGCGAGGCCATCCCCTCTCGGTTCATTGCGGGCGGTGACATTGAGCCCCTTGCGCGCCGACAGAATCGTTTCGCGACCGCTGCTCAATTCCTGCCGAAAGAGATCCGGGTTGCCGTTTTTATAGGAGGTGTAGACAATATGTTTGGCGTCCGGCGTAAAATCCGGATTGAGAACGATGCTGCGATGATTGGTCAGCCGCAAATCGCCGAAGCCGTCACTATCCATCATGTAGAGTTCGCGCTTGCCGGTGCGATCCGAGACATAAGCGATCTTGGTATTGAACGGTCCGGGAATGCCGGTCAGCTCTTCGAGCACCAGATCGGCAAATTTATGGGCGATGCGGCGGATATCTTTCACCTGACCGACATAACGCCGTCCGGTGGAGAGTCGGCGGCGCTGCACATCAAACAGACGGGCCTCGATGACCAGAGCATCGCCATGCACCGAATAGGTCCCCTTGATCAGGCTCTCGGCGCCAAGCATCAGCCACTGTTCGAAATCGACATCGATGCTCAGCAGACCGATCTTCCCGGCATCGGAAAGGAAGGCGGCCGGATCGATCAGATCGAAGATGCCGGAAAAATTGAGGTCATTGCGCAACACCGCTTCAATTTCAAGCGCGATCTTCGGATCGTATGTTGCGCTCTGCGGCAAAAAACGGGTCAGGGCAAGCGGGATCGTCTGCTGCCCCGGTGCGCTGATCTCAATCTGCTGGGCCTGGGCTGAAACTGTGAACATGAACAAAAATGCAAGTAGCAGTAAACGCATCGATTAGCGATCCTGTAAGTCTCTAAGGTTAAAAATTATGGTTATTTTCTGATTAGCAAAACCGGGTGCAAATTCAAGCTGCGTCGATTTCAGAATTGCGCTCCTGATCGATTCGTCAAAAACCTTCTCCCCCGAAGCTTTTTGCAGGGAAAAATCGACCAGCCGCCCCTCCTTGTTATAGATCACCCAGGCGGTCGCTTCAACGTCGGTGCGCACGAGCGTATACCGGGAGAGACTCCATTGGCTCTTGATAAACGCTTCAAGCCAGACAAGTTGTTCGACTCCCGCTTCGCCCCCCTGCCCGTCCGGCATGCCGAGCGGTGCATCCCCGACCAGTGCATCCTCGTCACGGCTGTCACCAGCGGCGAGCGTCGCCAGCTTCTCTTTGAGAGCTTCGCGCTCATTCTCCCGCTTCATTGCTGCCAGTTTTTTTTCTAACTCCGCTTCACTGACTGCAGGATCGACTCGCTTGGCAACCTCGGGCCGCAGCTTACTGACCGGCTTTTGCACAGGTTGGGCCGGTTTTTTTTCTGCAGGTTTTTCGGTTTTTACCGGCGCCGGTTTCTTGATCTCTTTAGTTACCGGTTTAGGCCTGGCATCGGGGCGGCCAGCCTGGGGATCGGCCACCGGCATCCGGGTCAGGTCGACATAGTAGACCGGGCGCTGATTCCGCTCGCCCGTCAAGACGAAACCACCGGAAAAGATAATGAACAGCAGCAGATGCAGACCGAGAGAAACCAGAAGCATCCGGCCAAGCTTCGGCTCTTGTATCTGTCTGCCGCGACGTATATAACGATTCCCGCTCATGCCGGGTTGGGTCTCTCCATGCGACTGCAGGTTACGGTTTCGGGGGCTGGGTGACCATACCGACCTTGTTGATGCCGGCCTTGCGGATGGCGGCCATCACCTGCATGACACGGCCGTAAGCGACGTTGCTGTCGGCTTCGAGCAACACCTCTTTCTCTTTGCGCTCTTTCATCATCTGCTGCAAAAGCGGCACGAGTTTACCCGGATCATTGACGGTAGAACGGCCGACAAAGATCGCCCCTTTTTTGTCGATTGTCACCAGCAGCGGTTCCCCCTTGCTGACGATTCCGGGAGAATCGGCAACTTCGGGAAGATCGATATCAAACCCCTGGTCGAGCATCGGTGCGGTCACCATGAAGATGATCAGGAGCACCAGCATCACATCGACAAACGGTGTGACGTTGATCTGCGATAAGGTTTTGCGTCCGCGATTATTATCGCGACGGCCGATATCCATTCAGCTTCTCCGTCCCATATGTTCAACGATAATGAGAAACTCCTGCGAAAAATTGTCCATTTCACCGGTCAGTATATTGACCTTGTTGACAAAATGGTTATATGCGACCACCGCCGGGAT
>JACUTX010000303.1 GCA_014859615.1 Desulfuromonadales bacterium
ACCGGCGGCCTTTTGATCTTTATCGTATTGTGATTTAACCGATCTTTTCCTGACGTTCCTGCTCGGTCTTGCAATCGATGCACATGGTCGTCACCGGACGGGCTTTGAGACGGGCCAGACCGATCTCTTCCTCGCACGATTCACAAAGACCGTAGGTTCCATCATCAATCCGTTCGATCGCTTCACGAATTTTACCGATCAACTTTCGTTCACGATCACGAATCCGCAATTCGAAATTGCGATCTGATTCCAGAGAGGCACGATCGGTCGGATCGGGGAAATTAATCTTTTCATCCGCCATATCTGTGGCGGTCTTCCCCGCTTCGAGCAGCAGCTCCTCGAGCTGGTGCTGCAAAAGGACGCGATACTCTTCAGCTGTTTTTCTATCCATGTGAACCCCCGTAAAGACTTGGGACAAATTAAATAAAAAGCGCCCCCTTGTCAACAGAAATAGCGAAACGGCGCCTAAGAGGTGAACTGCAGAACAAGTATAATCGCCAGCAGCAGCGTCGCGAACCAGCAGGACCAGATATCTGAACTTTTGCTCGGCGGGTTTATCGCCATCTGCCGGGTTTCGGCGGTAATAACCTGATCCGGTGCATGTTCCAGAATCGAATTGACCAGCAGCGGAAAATCAGCATAGGCGTTGGAGATGATCAGAAAATCTGCTTCGGTGCTCAAAGTCAAAAAAACCCTTTTTTTAACCTGCAAGGTCTCAACTTCTGTCAATTCAGAAAATTTCAGACTCTTGCTTCGCATCGGCTTGAGGACTGTAATCGTCTCGGCGTCAAAATGAATCCGCCGGAAGAAGCTTTCCAAAAAAAGAGCGGCGATCGGCACGATCATCAGACCGAGGACCACCACCTTGATCTTTGGCTGCCCCTGAAGCAGAACCGTGATCAGTAAAATAACAGAGAGGAGCAGCAACAGGCCGAGCGGAAGTAAAAAAGTGCGCCGGATCTTGTAATTATTCAAGCCATCCTCCGTAGGTTCGTTACGCTTCACGCTGCCAGTGACCACTTTTCCCCCCCTGCTTTTCGAGCAGACGGATTTCGCCGAGAATCATGGTGCGATCGACCGCTTTGCACATATCGTAAACGGTCAGAGCAGCGACCGAAACCGCTGTCATCGCCTCCATCTCAACCCCGGTCTGACCGGTGACGCCGACGGTCGCCCACAGATCGAGAGAACCGGACTCGACATCCGGCACAAAATCGACCGTGACCGAAGCGAGCAGCAGAGGATGGCATAACGGAATCAGATGCGGCGTCTGTTTGGCCGCCATAATTCCGGCCAGACGGGCCACCGCCAGCACATCCCCTTTTTTTATGCCGTTGTCGAGGATTCTGCGCAACGTCGCCGGCTGCATCCTGATGGTCCCCGCCGCCGTCGCCAGCCGTCTGGTTACCGACTTTTCGGCGACATCGACCATCACAGCGCGCCCTTCGGCATCAAAATGAGTCAGATCATCAGACATCAATTCACCCCCTGAATATTTATTGATAAACATTAAACCGATTCAAACAGTCCGTCCAGAACTTCGCTGACATTTTTCACGCCGATCAGTTCAATTCCGCTCGGCTTCTGCATCCCTTTCAGGTTCCCCTGTGGCAAAAAACAGCGGGTAAAACCGAGGCGCGCTGCCTCTTTGACCCGTAACTCCGGCTGCGACACCGCCCGCACTTCGCCGGTTAAGCCGACCTCACCGAACAGAACCGTTCGCGCCGGAACCACCCGGTTCAGATGACTCGACGCAAGAGCCGCCACCACGCCGAGATCGATCGCCGGTTCGACCAGTTTGACGCCGCCAGCGACATTGAGAAAAATATCGAGAGCGAGCAACGAGAGCCCGACCCTCTTTTCGAGCACCGCGACCAGCAGGGACGCTCGATTGTGATCCAGCCCCATGGTGGTTCGGCGTGGGGTGCCAAAGGAGGCGCCGGAGACCAGCGCCTGCAGCTCAATCAGAATCGGGCGGCTCCCTTCGAGAGAGGCGACGACAACACTCCCGGCCGCACCATCCGGGCGTTCGGCCAGAAACAGTTCCGAGGGGTTCGGCACTTCAACCAGCCCCTCTTCACGCATTGCGAAGACCCCGATTTCATTGGTCGATCCGAAGCGGTTTTTCACCGCTCGCAAAATCCGGTACGGATGCCCGGCATCCCCTTCAAAATAGAGGACCGTATCGACCATATGTTCCAGCATGCGCGGCCCGGCGATCGAACCATCCTTGGTGACATGCCCGACGATGAAAGTTGAAACCCCCTCCCCTTTGGCCAATTGCATCAGACGCCCGGCACATTCGCGCACCTGGCTGACACTGCCGGGAGCCGATTCGAGTCCGGCGGTGAAAATCGTCTGGATCGAATCGATAATCAAAAAGGTCGGTTTGATCTCCCGGACCCGATCGATGATCGATTCGAGTGAGGTCTCGGCCAGCAGGAGTAGCGCCGGGTTATTGGCCCCGAGACGATCGCCGCGCATCCGGACCTGACGGGTCGACTCCTCGGCTGTGGCGTAAAGGACCGGGCCGTGCACGGCAAGTCGGTCAGCGGCTTGCAGAAGCAGAGTGCTTTTGCCGATGCCGGGGTCGCCGCCGATCAGACTGAGGGATCCTGCAACAACGCCGCCGCCAAGAACCCGATCGAGCTCGGCAATTCCGCAGCTGATCCGATCATCATCCGCCGCGCAGACGGCATTGATCGACTGTACGGCAGCCGCTGGCGGCAGAGGTCGGGCGGTCTTCTTATTGATCGTCACCTGCTCTTCAACCAAGGTATCCCACTGGTTGCAATCGGGGCATTTCCCGAGCCACTTCGGGCTCTGGTGACCACACTGCTGGCAACTGTAGATGCT
>JACUTX010000304.1 GCA_014859615.1 Desulfuromonadales bacterium
TTGCGAAGGTAGCGCGCCGCGAGTTTGGATCGTTGGGAAGGGGTCAGACTGTCAACATAGAATTGATAGTCAGATAACCGTTTTTGAGCTTTCTTTCCGACGGGGTTCAAAGTTGAGACCCAGAGGAAGGATTAAACCCAACGTCGCATAAGATATATTATGTAAACTTTATAACAGGTCTGTTTGAACGAATATAGAATCTGATATTGAATAGCCTTTGTAAAACAGATGTCATCCCCGAATGCTTTAATCGGGGATCCAGTATTTATTTTTCGAAAATCATGATTTTTACTACCATAGAGTAAAGTTGCTGCAAAGCAACCCATACTCACACCTTACCCATATCAAGAAAGTCGCTTACAGGGCAAATATGGAAGCATTATTTTTGTGCAATATGCTGAAATTGTTGAAATAAGAGAGCCAAAGACTTTATTGAACGCGGATGCAATCTGATCAAATCTTATCGGTCAAAGGCAAGGCATTTCACACGGAGACACGAAGAACACAAAGAGAGCCAAAACCCGGCACGCTTGGTTTCGGTCTTGAACCAAAGATCAGAAGACGCTTTGGATTCCCGATTACCCCCTCGGGCATGACAGCCTTTCGCGATCAACCACTGTTCACCAGTTCGAGCCGACCGCCCCAGCGCCGTTTTAGCTCTTGACGCACATCCTCATACTCGGGCGCGGTCAAAAATCCGGGGCTGTTGGCCAATTCAAAAGCATCTTCGTGGGCATCATCGAGAATTCTGGCGTCTCGCAGCAGATTCGCTACGCGAAACTCTGGTAATCCGGCTTGACGTGTGCCGATAAAATCACCAGGACCGCGAATTTCAAGATCCGCTTCGGCGATCCGGAAACCATCGTTGGTTTCGGTCATCACTTGCAAACGTTTCAGACCATCGTCGCTAATCTGCTTTGAGCGGATCAAAAAGCAGCGGCTCTTCCCCTCCCCGCGTCCAACCCGCCCTCTTAATTGGTGCAATTGAGCGAGCCCGAAACGTTCGGCATGTTCTATAACAATAAGTGTTGCATTCGGGACATCGATGCCGACCTCAATGACGGTCGTTGAAACCAGAATCTGTATCAGTCCGGCTTTGAACGCCTTCATCTCGGCATCTTTTTGTTCAGCCGACATGCGACCATGCAACAGGCCGACACGGTAATCTGGAAATTCTGTTTTCAGCTGCTGTGCGCCAACAGTTGCGGCCTGAAGATCACTCTTTTCAGATTCATCAACCAGCGGATAGACGATATAAGCTTGCCTCCCTGCCATCAATTCATGCCGGACCGCACTGTAGACATCGGCGCGACGATTCTCTGTCACTGTTGTGGTCTGAACAGTCTGCCGCCCTGGTGGCAGTTCATCAATCACTGACAGGGAGAGATCACCATACAGGGTTAAAGCGAGCGTGCGCGGAATCGGCGTCGCCGTCATAACTAAAAGATGAGGGTTTTCACCTTTTTGCTTTAAAACGGCTCTCTGTTTGACGCCGAACCGATGCTGTTCGTCGACGATACCAAGCCCCAAGCGATGAAAGATAACACATTGCTGCAGCACGGCATGTGTGCCGACAACTAAATCAATTTCACCGGAAGCAATCCGCTCATAAGCGGTTTTCTTCTCTGCCGGAGGTAATGATCCTGACAAGAGAATCGCCTTGAGCCCCAACTGGCCAAGATAAAAGTTGAACTCGGTAAAATGCTGTTCGGCCAGAATCTCTGTCGGAGCGACAATCGCGACCTGACAACAGTTTTCGATCGCAATCAAAGCCGCCATCAGGGCAACAATCGTTTTTCCACTCCCGACGTCCCCCTGAATCAGACGATTCATCGGATGCGGCGACATGACATCGCGCTTGATCTCACCGAGAACACGGCGCTGTGCGTTGGTCAGTTTGTAAGGGAGCAAGGCAGCGAGTGGTTTTGTGAATTGATGGTCTAGCTTAAACGGAATCCCTGGTGCGATCACCACACCGCGTCTTTTCATCGCCATGCCGAGAGCGAGGAAGAAAAATTCATCATAAACCAGCGCCAATCGAGCCGGGTTTCGGCCAGCTTGGAGAAGATCAATACGACTATCGGCAGCCGGATTGTGGACAGCCTGTACCGCCGCGGCCGTGGTCATCAGACCTCTTTTGCTTTGGATCTCTTCAGGGATGTGGGACTGCAAGTCATCTGCAAAACGGCTGACAGCGTCGCGCCATATTTTTTGAGCTGTTTTCTGGTGCAGACCCTCGGTTAAAGGATAGACCGGCAGTATCGTCCCTATACTTAAACTGTTTTCTAAACAAGCATCTTCTATAACACTGTTTTCTTTGATAAATTCGACTTCTGGATGGTGAGCTTCTCGTTGTGATCCAAACCGTTTGACTTCGGCAACAAAAAACGCTTTACGGCCAACCGCAAAGCGTTTTTTCATCCAGACGGTTTTATACTGAAACCATTTAAGGAGGATCTGGCTGCTGCCGTCACTGACGATGACTTCAAAAAGCTTTCGTCGACTGCTGCGGGTCGTCGCTTCGCCAGCAGCGAGTATTTCGCCGCTAAAAATCTCCCGCTCCCCGCCTCTTAGCTCTGCAATTTTTTTGACGACACGGCGATCTTCGTACCGGGCTGGCAGCTGAAACAGAACATCTTCAATCGACTCAATCCCCAGCTTCTGCAGTCTGCTCTGTACGGCCGGGCCGACTCCGTGTAACAGAGAGACCGACTGCTGAAGAACCGAGCTCGGGGTTGTTTTTGCCATGCCCGTTCCAATCGTTATCTACTTATCGAGAATAAGGTTGAGTTCACGGATAAGATCGTTAACATCAAGACCATGAGCTCGGGCACCGAGCGTCAG
>JACUTX010000305.1 GCA_014859615.1 Desulfuromonadales bacterium
CCGCCGGACCAGATGCGTGCGGCTTCAACGCCGGGGAGATTAATGTTTTTCACAATATGCGGGGTGACCGACAGCAAGATTTCCCGTTTCTGATCGTCAAGATTGAAGTTGGTAAAGAGCGCTCCGAGCAACGGAATATCACCAAGGATCGGGATTTTTGTGCGCGTTTTGCTTTTATAGCTCCGGATCAGACCGCCGATAATCGTCCGTTCCCCATCTTTGAGAATCAGAGCCGTCTCGGCATTGGTGGTGTTGATCGTAAACGCCACGGTATTTGCATCAGAGGAGGTCAGTTGGTCCCCTTTTGAGCTCACTTCCAGGCGCAATTTGGTCAGGACCGAGCCGTCGAGCTGAATCGTCGGCTCGACATCGACCTTAACCCCGACATCGATATATTGCACGCTGGAGCTGACAAAACCTCCCGTTCCGGAAGCTGTAGAGGTCAAGGTCGGCTCGCGAGAACCGACATGGACCTTCGCTTTTTCCCGATTTTTCACCCGGATCTTAGGCGTCGCCAGAATATCGGTATCGGTCAGCGTTTTCGAGAGATCAAAGGTCGCCGTCGGCAAGGTAAAAAGAGTATCAAGCCCGTTCAGATTGCTGATCAAATTTGTTGCATCAACGAGTCCCGATGATACAAGACTCCCCCCCTTGGCGGCTCCGGCACTGACGGAGTAAGGGCTCAACTTTAACCCCAATTTCTGCAGATCCCCTTGCGTGACCTCAATCAGTTCGAGATCGAACACCACTTCAGAATCAGAAAGATCGGCGGTCTGCAGAATCTCTCCGACCAGTTTGATGACATCAGGCGTATCGCGCACAACCAGAGCATTGAGCTCTTCGTGGACATAGACCTTGCGCAGCGTCAACATGGTTCGCAGCATGTTGACCGCCTTCTTGGCGTCGACACTGGAGAGATAAAAGGTCTGTATCACCTGATCTTCGTACTGTTTCTGCTTCTCCTTGGTATTGGCATAGATAATCACGGTCTTTGGATTGAGAACCCGCGATCCGAGTTGATTCATTTTCATCAACAGTTCAAGCGCCTGGGAAAACGACGCATCCTCGAGAAACAGCGTCACATTTTTATTGGCTAGATCTTCATCAAAAATAAAATTAATCCCCGAAAGTTTATTGAGAATTTTAAAGACCTCCTGCAGCTTTGCATCCTTGAATTTCAAGGTGACCGGTTCTTTCGACGTAACGGCCAGCTCGAAACCGCCAACCATAATATTACGGTCTTCGCGAATCTGATCCCGTAGAAGAAGTGCCGTCGCATTGGTCGGATCGCGCTCCAGAACTTGCGTGACCAGATTTTTGGCCTGCGGCAACCGCCGCGCCCGGTATTGATTTTCAGCATCGGCCAGAATTTCTCGCGTTTTTTGCCGGGATTCAATTTCAATCAGCTCGCTCTGCGCTACGGCCAGAGTGCTGTCGAGTGCGAAGGCGAGCCGAAACTCGCTGGCAGCTTCAACCAGAAGCCCATCACTTTGTAACTGTCGCCCTTTTTGCAGATGTTTTTGGGCTGCACGGCTGCTGGTCGTCAAAAAACGAGCCTGGGACTCAGGGTCGTCCGGCTTCTCTTTTAGTGCGCGGGAGAACTCCATAACAGCTTCATCGTAGGACTCTTTTTGCAACGCTTCAACACCACGGTCAAAATATCTGGAATGTTTGGAGCATCCGACCAGTGCCATAAACAATATGAGCAGTGTCAAAAATCGTAAGGTCACTGATTTCATTTCTGAACCTCGTACTGCGCATCGATGCGCATAATTTGAAAATATCTATCCATAACGTTACCTGTTTGGTTCTAAAGATGAACGGTTGGGCCGTCTGGTCTAATGAGTCGACGTTGATTGAGACAATAGCCAAACCTTAAGGCTGCCGGTAGCTTGGCACCAACGCCTCCTTTTCGATCAATTGAATATCGATGAAGCGCGAATCACCAAATTGACGGATTCGCATTCTCTCCGGGGAGATCGAAACAGCGGTAAACTGGTTCTCCTCCCCGAACTGATCTCCCTCCTGCACCAGAAAAAGCTCCTCACCGCGGGATAAAAATACGGTATGAACGGAGTCTTTAAGCAAAAAACCGAGAAAGGTAAAACGGGCCAGCTGCTGTCTCACCACCAGATTCACCTCTGAGGGGGGGGGCGGTTGTACCGGTTTGATAACTTTCGGAGCGACCAAGGGGAGCGGTTTGGGTTTGGGTTTGGGTTCGGGTTCTTTCTGCACAACGACAAAATTAAAGAGATCGCGGTCGGCCCCCTTGTAGCGGGTCGGCTCCGTCTCAAGGAGATCAAGCCGCAACCGGTTCTTCTCGGTTCCCGGCTCCTGAGTCTTGGTCTGTGTGGTCGATCCGGCACGACTCTCAAACTCAACACGATGCTGTTTCGGCATCATCACGTAAGCGTAAACCAGAGCCAGCAGCAGGAGAGCAAAAAGAGAGAGCAGAATTTTTTTCTGTCGATTCATAACTCCCCCATCGTAAAAAAAGTTGTCAAACTCAGCGATAAGCCGACACTCTCATCGGCTCTGCCGCTACCGAGAGACAACCGGTCGATAAAGAGAATTCGCTGCGACTGCTCAATCAGATGAATCATCTTTTTTATCTGTCGATAGGTTCCCGTCACCTGATAATTGATTTCATAACGTAATAACTGCTGCTCCGGTTCCTTGCTGGAGCTGTATTGTACGCTGTTAATTTTCAGACCGGCCTGATCCGCCAGAGAGAAGAGTTCTGCGACCAGACCGGATAGTTCTGACTTATCCGGAATAGCCTGACGGAATTTCTGCAGATCCTCAACCCCGCGTGCATAAACAATAACCGGTG
>JACUTX010000306.1 GCA_014859615.1 Desulfuromonadales bacterium
CGGATTCATCACCTTTCTGTTGACAGTTTGTCGCTTTGCGCTATTCTTATAAAAGTTTTAAATAATTATCGCTTTCGGCTGTCTAATTATCCAGATAGGGGTGAAAAGATGAATAAATCAGAATTAATTGAGGCCTTGGCTAAAGAGAAAGAGTTAACCTATAAAAGAGCGGAAGAGATCGTGAATACGATCTTTTCTTCACTGTCTAAAACTTTGATCGACGGCGGCCGCATTGAAATTCGCGGTTTTGGCAGTTTTGTCGTTAAAGACTACAAGTCTTACCAGGGGCGCAATCCCAAAACAGGTGAGTCGATTCACGTTGAACCGAAAAAACTTCCCTTTTTTAAGGTTGGTAAAGAATTGCGCGATCGGGTCAACGGAGAAGACGTCCAGATGAAATGATCGTTACTGGTCTATAAATATAATAAAACATAAAAAAAGGATCGGCGCGAGCCGATCCTTTTTTGTGGCATGATTATTGATTATTTGTAGAGCCTTACGATGGTTTTGTATTTAAAAATAAGATGTTAGATGCCTTTCCGGAAATCAAATCAGGATTTGTGACGTAGTCAAGCATCCGGTTTCAAGCTATATGGCGGAATCCGCTTGAAAACATTCATCATTGCTCTTGGTTTGAAGTTAATCAGCACTTCTGTGAAGCTTTAAAATCCGTTTTCGTGCGGTTGATTTTCTGCCCTTCAAATGATACAAATTGTTAGTTTGCCGATTGGCTCTAGCTGGCTCTAGCTGAAAAAGGGACTACATGCAGAATCGCAGGCAATTATTCATTGTTTTAATAATGCTATTTGCTATGACAGCGCCCGCCCGTTTTTGTCTGGCGATCCCTACCCAGTTTGGCGATTCTGGTTTAATCTCGCAACCGACAGCAGAGACGTTGAATTCTGGTAACATTTGTGTCGGAATTTTGGCCAATTGTGCTGAGAATGACGGTAAGACTGCAACCGTCCTACCTGTTTTTATGACATTGGGTCTCGGTAGTTTTCTTGAGGCTTACGGGTCATATCCTAATGTTCTTTTCAATGAAAATGAAGAAGCAAGTGGTCGCGGTTTTTCCAATGTCGGCTTTAAGATCCGTGTGCTCGGAAATCGCTCGTCGCAATTCAAGTTGGGCTTAGATGGTCAGTTGCGGCGAACGGTTTCGAGTAACATTAATTATGACGGGTTGACGGATCAGGTTTATAGAGGAATTGCGAGTTATCATAACGGGACGTTCGGAATACACGGTAATGCCGGCTATATAAAGCCGGAAAGTCCACAATATATTTCTTATGACAATCAACTGGTGTATGGCGGCGGTATTGAGTATTTGCCGAGTTCCCGTTTACGCTTGTTGACGGAAGTCGGTATAGAATCATCAAAGAGCCAGGGTCTTTCTGATCGTGCTGAAGTCACCGCCGGTTTTCAATATTTCCTTTCCCCTCACTTCACACTCAATGTTGCTCTTGCCAAGGGTTTTTCAGACGAAAGTCCGGACTGGCGGGCGTTGTTCGGTTTCTCATCCTGTCAGGGGATAGGGACATACCAGCGTCCCATCCCTCGCAAAGTCGCGCCACCAGAAGAAACAGTTGAAGAAACGGTCGAAAAGAAAGTTCTCAAGGTTAGAACTTTAACCCCATTGTCGCCGAAAAAGAGAGTTGCCGAGCCCGATAAGTCTTCGAATTTATACGAAGTACCCGTCGGCGAAGAGGCAGAAGTCGTGACCTTGTCACCTGTCCTGGCGGTTGCTGATGTTAACAATATCGCCTTGCCGGGCAAAGCAGTAAAAGCTGTCGCTGCGACGACCCCTTTGGCCATTTCTTCTGGAATTCCCCTGCTTCAGGTTGCTCCCGAAATGACTGGTTCTGTTGCTGCCACAGCTTTAGCCCTTCCGGTTAAGGACACGACAGATTCAGCGCTCCAGCGTTCTGCTCGTACATATAAACTCAATGACGTTGTTAAAACCGATGACAATCAGATTGTCGGCAAGAAAATAGTTGAAGATTTACGTTATGCCGCTCATTTTTATTCTATATCGGAAACTCCGACAAATTTCACCGCGACCTTTTTTCATAAATTTGATAAACCGCTGGATATTTGGGTTGAAGGTCCCGGAAAAACCAATGCACAGTTGTCAAAGTCGAAAGCTTCGGCCTACGAAGAAGTCACTCTGGTTATCGCAAAAGTCAATGGTAAAACGCCTTATTTTAAGTTGCATCTTGGTGAATTTTCAGAGGTTTTTGAATTTTACCCGCTGCGCAAATCAGTAAAGCTTGGCAAGATCGAAATTAATGTAAAGGCAATAGTTGCTGAAGATTCTTCTGCTCTGACCGGTTCTTCAGTTGTTGCGGATGAAGTACCAGCAGTAGCCACTGCCGACGCAGTAATCCAAGAAACCGAAATTACAGAAGTTGTAACCTTGCCAATCGATTCTTCTGAGTCAACTGGTTTGGATTCAGAGGTCGAGAAAAATGTTCCACCTACGGCAGTAGAGATTGCTTCTCCGGTCGAGAGCTTGATACCAGACGCAACAATGACTTCAAAACAGGCACCGCTCATTCCTGTATTGCCACAAGTTGTTGTTCCCACCTCCCCTGTTGCGGCGGACGTAGAAATTATGGACGCGAGCAGCGGCGTGTTGGTTCCAAGTACCGGAGCGATAGCCTTTTCAGGTGCTGGCACCTCGTCAGATACTGAAAATATAAGCAACACTCATCAAGCCGCGACCCCAATCGCTTCGCAATTGCCAATATCGGGTTCAGCACCGTCCACACCATCTGCCGCCGCTCCGGTCACAGCCGCCGCTCCGGTCACAGCCGCCGCTCCGGTCACAG
>JACUTX010000037.1 GCA_014859615.1 Desulfuromonadales bacterium
CGGGGATTCATCTTCTCGGCGGTATGTTGCAGGAGCTGAACAACCCCTCTTTAGGAGGGGGGATTATTCTTCTGGTTCTACGTTTTGCCAGCGAGCTGATGAATCGTGCCGTGATCTTTTTCGTTAAGGGAGAGGAGATTACGGGACTCGGTCAGTTCGGGATAGAAGCGACGGATGAGAGTGCCGACGTTCTTATCAGAAAAATAAAAATACCGGTCAAAGAGAAAACGGTTCTGAGCGAGGTGGCGAAAGATTTCTCACCTAAACATGTCACTTTTGGCGATGGCAAGTGGGATCAATATCTTATCGATAAACTCGGTGGTCAAAGGCCTGCCGATGCTTTTGTCGGTCCGATCATCAGTGAAGGGAACATCGTCGCTTTTATTTATGGTGACAATCTCCCCAAGCAGGAGCCTGTAGGAGATACAGAGTCGTTTGAAATTTTTCTTTCCCAGGCAGGTATGGCTATGGAGAAGGCTCTGCTTGAACGTCGATTAAAAGGGCGGCAAGCGGTTTAGTCTTAATGGATAACGGAGCAAAATAGCGTGTCTTATAAAATTCTGATTGCCGAAGATTCATCCACCATGCGTTCGCTGATTGTCTCAACAATCTCGGCGATGGGGAATTATCAGCTGATTGAAGCGGCTAATGGTTTTGAAGCTCTGCGGATTCTGCCTCGCGAGAAAGTTGATCTGGTTATTACTGACATCAATATGCCCGATATTAATGGGCTTGAGCTGATCAGTTTTATTAAAAACAACCCCAATTATAAAAATACCCCACTGTTTATTATCAGCACCGAAGGGAGTGAAAAGGACCGTGATAAAGGGTTATCTCTCGGTGCGGATGCTTATCTGGTCAAACCCTTCAACCCAATAGAACTGCAGGACCTTGTCCGGCAGTATCTCGGTTAGGAGGTCTGCTTTGTCGACAGAATTTTCTGGTCAGGCGCTTAAGGAATTTCTCGGCGAAGCCGAAGAGATTATTGAAGGCCTCCATCTTGCTCTTTTAAAAATAGGGGATCGTACAAGTCCTGATGATCTCGACCCTGAATTGATCAACAGTATTTTTCGAGGTGCCCACTCGCTTAAGGGGCTGGCCGGAATGTTCGGATTTAACGACGTTTCTGAGTTGGCTCACCATATGGAGGATATGCTCGATAATTTCCGCCTCGGCAAGATTCCTTTGTCGGACGAGTTGATCGAAACCATATTCGAATCGCTTGAATATCTTACCCTGCTGGTGCAGGGAAAGAGCGAGGATGAAAATTATTCTATCGATATCACTCCTGTTCTCAGCCGGATTGATGCGGTTCTGTCGGGTGACAACAAGCCCGAAAGCAACATCTTCAAGCAGTTCAATATTGAGCCTTCCATCCTCAATGTCCTCACTGAGTACGAAGAGCATCGTCTGCATGAAAATCTGACAAAAGGGAATAACCTGTTTCGCATTGAAGTCACATTCGATCTTTCAAGTTTTGATCAGGGTCTGGCCGAAATTAGCGAACTGCTTAAGCAGTCGGGTGAAATTATCAGTACGCTCCCCTGTTTTGGAGAGTTGACTGAACGAATCGCTTTTCAACTCTTGTTTGGAACTGCGATCGGTACTGAAGCAGTGCATGATCTGGTAGGGAATGATGCTATAAAAGTTACCGCCATCGTTTCCAGGGCAGGTACCGATACGGGTGCGCAACCTCGGCCAGCGGAATCTGCCGAGGCTATTATTGACGCAACGGCAGAAGATCTTGCCCCGGCTCAGTCTCAGGCCGACTCAGCCAGTATGCGTTCTATCAGTCGAACGGTTCGGGTCGATATCGACAAACTTGATGATCTGATGAATATTGTTGGCGAGCTGGTTCTTTCTAAAGGGGTCTTCGCCGAGATCGCGGAAAAGATGAAAGCGACCGGACGGGACGATATAGCCAGCTCGGTACAGAAGGCGACCAGAGAACTGGAGCGCAAGCTGGATGATCTGCAAAAAGGGGTCATGGAAGTTCGTATGGTGCCGATCGCACAGCTGTTTGATAAAATGCTGCGAATTGTGCGTCAGGTTGCCAAGACACAAGGGAAAAAGGTCGCTCTCGATATTCAGGGGGCCGACACGGAGCTCGACAAACTGATTGTCGAAGATTTATCAGATCCATTGCAGCATATAATCCGTAACGCCATAGATCACGGGATTGAAACTCCGGAAGAACGTCGGCGAGCTGGCAAGCCCGAGCAGGCGACCATCTGCCTCTGGGCCTTTCAAAAAGGGAACCATGTCGTTATTGAAATTAAGGATGACGGTAAAGGGATCGATCCTGAGGTCATTCGGGCCAAGGCGATTAAAAAGAAGCTGGTCAGTGCCAATGCCGAACTGACACGCACTGACATCTATGATCTGGTTTTTCTGTCCGGGTTTTCGACACGTGATGAAGTGAGTGAACTCTCCGGGCGGGGGGTCGGGATGGATGTGGTCAAAAACAACATCGCCTCGCTCTCCGGGATGATTGAAATTGACAGTGAGGTCGGCAAAGGGACCAGGATCGCCATTACCCTGCCGATCACCCTGGCAATAATCAAAGCTCTGATCGTGCAGGTTTCCGGGACAACGTATGCTGTCCCGATCAACTCGGTGCTTGAGACACTGATGATCGAAGAGTCTTCCATCCGGACGATAGAGCGCAAAGAGGTGATAGAGTTACGCCAGACCACCTTGCCGTTACTGCGCCTTGCAGAGGTTTTTGGTCTCAGGAGCCCTCAGGAGCGTGCGAGTCGCTGTTTCGTCGCTGTTGTCGGTCTGGCAGAAAAAAAGATCGGGATTGTCGTTGATGATCTGCTTGGGCAGCAGGATGTCGTAATCAAGTCACTCGGCAGTACTCTCTCTTTTGTTCAAGGGATTTCCGGTGCTGCCGATCTTGGTAACCAGAAAACCATTCTGGTTCTGGATGTGGGTGGGTTGATGAGTGAAGCGTTGCGCGGAGATAGTAACGTCCATGTATAAAGAATTTTATGGCCTGACAGAGCGCCCTTTTAGTAAAACGCCTGATCCGCGTTTTCTCTATTTGAGCCAGCAGCACAAAGAGGCCCTCTCCCGGCTCATTTATGCCGTAGAAGAGAGGGATCTGATCCTTCTGACCGGCGAGATCGGTTGCGGCAAGACAACTCTCTCGCGAGCGTTGCTTGATGAACTGGACGACTCTTACAAGGTGATTTTACTGATTAATCCGCGTTTGTCCCCGATGGAATTTCTGCGTTCACTTGCGGTCCGTCTCGATATCGATGACCCGGCCCGCTTTAAAGCTGAGCTGCTTGAACAGATTGCCAACGCTCTGTATTCCCTGTATGAACAAGGGCAATGTCCGGTTCTTATCGTCGATGAAGCACAACTGGTTCCGCACAAAGAGACGTTTGATGAAATCCGGCTTTTAACCAATTTTCAACTCGACGATCAGAACTTGATAAGCGTCGTTTTGATGGGGCAACCGGAGCTGCGAAAAAGACTTGCACATCGCGCCTATGAACCGTTGCGGCAACGTTTCGGATTGCAATATGATCTCAAACCGTTGGCCCATGAAGAGATGCGTGACTATCTCGATTACCGGATCGAGACGGCCGGAGGGGTTAAAAATCTGTTTCAGGCTGATGCTGTCGACATGCTCTATGCGTATTCGGCAGGAATCCCAAGGAAGATAAATCATGCCGCAACCCTTGCCCTGCTGGAAGGGTACGGTCGAGATAAAACCCGCATCGATGCAGTCGTAATGAATGCGGTCATGGCTGAACTTAACATGAACTGATGGATGGAATTGACGGATCATGGATCTGGTTAAAATTCGAAAAAAAGCGAAAAGCGCGCGGGAAAAACCGACCAAAAAACCGGAAGTAAAGGTTGATCCTGAACTTTTGGATACGGTCACCCCGGTCGATACAAGGAAGGGCACCTCTTCATCTTCCATTGTTCAGACGAGCCCCGATGCGTCAGGCTCTGCGGCTTTGCCGCCACCGGTCTCTGAACCGAAGTCAAAAGAGATTGATCCGCTTGAGGCTCTTTTTGCATTCCGGGTGGACGGGACCCTGGCGACGGAAGAGCTGTATCTCAAGGCTCTGATGGGTGATGATGATGCGGTTGATGGCGAACTGAGACAGTGGTTGACTTTCTCTCTGGGGACAGAAGAATATGCTCTTGAACTCGGCGTCGTCAATGAGATCATCAAATCACGCGAGGTGACCGATATCCCCCGTGTCCCGGACTTTATCCGTGGTATTATCTCTTTGCGCGGGATTATTGTTCCGGTCATCGATTTACGTAGACGATTGAAAATCGGGGTGATCGAACCTGGTCTGTCGACCCGGATTGTTGTTTGTCAGCAGAGTGGAAAATTGGCTGGCTTATTGGTCGACAGTATCAATCAGGTCGTTAATATTTCATCACATAGTATTGAACCGCCGCCAACAGTCCTGTCCGGTCTGGATCGTGATTTTGTTGAGGGAGTAGGGCGGATCGATGGTAGAATGCTGATTCTGCTGCATCTGGCGAACGTCATTAACGCAGAGCTGACTTGAGAAAAGGAGGGAACCGATGGCGAAACAGAAGATTCTTGTTGTGGAAGATGAAGAGAGCTTGCTCAAACTCGAAAGTATCCTGCTGACATCGAAAGGGTATGATGTGCGGGGAGTGATCAATGGTCAGCATGCCCTCGATGCCATGCAGGAGTATTCTCCTGATCTGGTTCTGCTCGATATCATGTTGCCGGAAATTGATGGTTTCGAGGTCTGTCGACGGATCAAGAGTAATCCGGCGACCAAAGATATTCCGGTCATTATGTTGACAGCAAAAAAGAGTCGCGAAGATATGGCTCGCGGAGAGGAAGTCGGCGCTGATTGGTATATTACCAAACCATTCAAGTCGGCAATGGTTATTGAGACTATTCAGAGATTTCTGAACTGATGATTATTGAAAACTCCTTAACAGAAAGTACCAAGGATCGTTCCGACAGCGAAACCGGGCGCAGCTCAATTCAACTCGCCTGTTTTCGTGTTGGTGACCAGATGTATTCGCTCGATATTCTGCGGATCAAGGAAGTGATCCGGCCGCTTAGAATTACTCCTGTGCCGAAGGCGCCGATCTTTATTGAAGGGGTGATTAATCTGCGTGGCGTTGTTCTGCCGGTTGTTGACCTGAGAAAAAGGTTCGAGCAACCGGTCGGTCGTGCAGATTCAAAAACACGGATACTTATCTGCGTGCTGAGTGGAAAAATGATCGGTTTAATTGTCGATGAAGTCGTCGAAGTCAAGAGCTTCACGCGCAGTGAAATACAGCAGGCCCCCCGCTTTATCAAGGGGCTTGACACAGATTATTTTCTCGGTGTCTGCCAGCGAAATGATGAGCTGGTCATGATCATGAACCTTGAAAAAATCCTTTCAACAGATGAGAAAATTGATTTGGAACAGATTCGCAATCATGTTCCGGATCCAGCTAAAACAAAAAACGATTAACTCTGGATCTATAATTTAAGAGAATAAAGAGGTTTCATGATAGTTGACTGTCCCGCCTGTGCGTCCCGGTTTCGCCTTAACAAGGTTAAATTCAGTGGCCAAAAGGTCTCGTTAAAATGTGTGCAATGCCAAAATCTGTTTCAGGTTGAGGTTCCCGCCGAGATTAAAACGGTTCCGGCCAGACCGCATATTCTGATCGCCCATAGCGACCCGAATCTCTGCACCATGCTTAGCGAAATTGTAAGTAAGGCTGATATGAGTTTTTCTGTCAGTCATGATAGTGAAACAGCCCTGAACATAATGGAGACCCGCCCCCCGCACGTCGCGATTATCGATGTGGCGCTGCCGGGGATGTATGCTTTTGAGGTTGTGGAGAAAGTGCGCGAACGCCCCGGTCTGGGAGATGTGAAAATCATCCTGCTCTCTTCCGTTTATAACAAAATGGCGTATAAGCGGTCACCTGTGTCACTCTACGGGGCCGATAATTACATTGAAAAGCATCACATCCCGAACGATCTGGTACCGTCGATCTATAGTTTGCTCTCCGATGCGCATCAGGGATGGCTGGACGAACAGCTCACTCCCGGTGAAAAGAAGGGGACTGCAGCGCCGCAGAGACCGGATGAACCGACAGCAGCCGCTGCCATGAACAGTAAAATCCAGCAGGCTGAAGAGAATGAAACATCGGCGTCAACTTCAAACGAACTGATCGCAAAAGCACACCGCTTGGCCAGAAATATTGTATCTGACATCGCTCTTTATAATCAGAAAAAAGTCGATTCCGGGATACTGGCAGGTAATTTTTTTGAGCTGTTGGCCGTAGAGATCGCCGAAGGACGTCAACTGTTTGATGATCGTTTCGCGTCTGAAACACTGCAGGGGAAAGATGTTCTAAAGGCGGAGTTTGATGAGTTCTTGAAAAATCGTCAAAACGAAATTTCTCAATAGGGACTGATTATGGCTGAGAACAGTGCCGGTAATGATAAAATTGCGCGAATGATGCAGTCAGAGGATGAAGAGGAACGTCTCGCTGCCCTCAGGCAACTCGATCGCAAGGAGCTCCCTTTTGCTCTTGAGCAGGTTTATGCAGCATTGGGTGACGAGAGTTGGCGGGTGCGCAAGGAAGGGACGGAAATTTTTCTTTCCTGGCCCGAAGCGGGGGACTATATCCCGGATATTATTCAATTCCTCTATTCTGAGGAGAATGCGGGGCTGCGCAATACAGCGGTCGAAATATTGACCCGGCTCGGAAGGTTGGTGGTGCCAAAACTTCTTGAAGAGGCTCATTCTGAAGATCATGATGTGCGCAAGTTTGTTTTCGATATTTTAGGAGCGATCCCCGACGAAAGAAGTCTGCCGCTTATTCAGGCGGCACTTATGGATCAAGATAGCAACGTTCGGGCAGCCGCAGCTGAAAATCTCGGCAAGCTAGGTGCCGTCAGCGCTGTACCGGCTCTTCTCGAAGCGATGAAAATACAAGATCTGCTGCTCCGTTTCACAATCCTTGAGGCGTTGGGGCAGATCAATGTTCAGGTTCCGGTTGAGCCCCTTCTCGCTTTTCAGAATGACAGGCTTTTGCGCAAGGCCTTGCTCGACTGCCTCGGACGAGTCGGTAGTGAGTCGGCTGTCCCCTTTCTTATCCAATGCCTTGGCGACGACATGAAAAATGTGCGTGAGGCAGCTGTCCAGGCTCTTTATCGGCTCTTTGAACAGAATGTCAAGGTAGAGGATGCTGTAAAAACGGTAGTCGCCAGCGACAGCAGTCTGTCTGAATCTGTTATCGAACACCTTCAATCGTCACCTTTGTCAGTCCGCCGGGCGGCGATAACTTTGCTCGGTTGGTTTGGTGATCCGCGTAGTATTCGGTACCTTATTGAGCGGCTTGAAGATCAGGAGCTGCAGGAGGCGGCTCTCGGCTCGCTGTCGGCTCTGGGACGTGCTGATGTTCAACCTCTGCTTGCGGCCTGGGATGAGGCTGATCCGCGTTCGAAAGCTTATCTTGCCTACATTTTTGGGTCATTAGAGTCAGATCGGACTCTGTCGCGACTGATTGAAGGGTGTTCAGACAGTGTGGATGATTTACGACAGATGTCTGTTCAGTCTCTTGGTAAAATCGGCGATGCGACGGCTGTCGACATACTGGTTAAGGCGCTCCGTGATTCCTCCCTGGAGGTGCGTGAAGCCGCTATGCAGGGGTTGACACTGCTCGGTCAACGGTACCCGGACAAGGTTGTTTCTGCGCTCAGCCCGTTGCTGGAACACGCGGATGAGCAGTTGCGCATGTATGCCGTAACTGTCCTTGGTCGTCTGGATGATGAGATGGCCGGGGATCACCTTATTTTTGCCATCAAAGATGAATCAGCCGAAGTTCGTAGTGCGGCGATCAGGGCCGTTGAAGGGAAGACCGGGAGTGAGCATCTCTCTGTCCTGATGCTTGCATTAACCGATGAAAACACGCAAGTTCGCGCCCTCGCTGCCAGAGCTCTTGGCCTGTCCGGCGATATTGAGGCGATCAAGCCGCTCGAATTGGCACTGCAGGATGAAGATATGTGGGTCAGGGCGGCAGCCGTGCGGGCAATCGGGAGCCTTAATGGTCTTGAGTTTGAACATCTCATCGTTGAAGCGTTGCACGATCCAGTCGGTCTGGTCAGTATTTCAGCCCTGGAAACACTCGAAGCGGTCGGTGTAAACGATCTGATGCAGCACGCTGAAAAAGCGCTGGAGCATCGCGACGCTGAAGTTGTGCTGGCAGCACTCAATATCCTGCAGTTTAATCCAGAGCACAACTGGCTGCAGGTCTACCGGAAAAAACTGCTGCACCATAAACATGGTGAAATTCGGCTGCAATTTGCCCAGCGACTCGCAGCGGTTGAGAAGGGCGGTTGTTGTATGGAGTTGGAGGAAGCTATCTCTGTTGAGGCAGATGAGTTTGTGCGGCAGGAATTGCAACTCTTAGTTATGTCACTCAAGCAGGACCAGGGCCGCTGATCAGATGATTTTTTCTTCACAGGATATAGCTATGAGTGCTGAGGAGTTCCGCCTGTTGCGGGATTTTATCTATCAGCATTGTGGTATTAATTTCAATGAGGACTCGAAGTTTCTGCTGGAAAAACGGCTCGGGAAACGATTGCAGTTCCATCGGTTGAGTAATTTTAAAGATTATTATTATCTGCTTCGGTACAACAAGGTCAAAGACCAGGAGTTGACCGAGGTTATTAATATTATTACAACCAATGAAACCTACTTCTTTCGTGAAGATTTTCAACTGAAAACCTTTACCGATGAAATCCTCCCGGAAGTTGTCGCCCGCAAAAAGTCTGCTGGCGATGAAAAGAAAATTCGTATCTGGAGTGCGGGCTGCTCGACCGGTGAGGAGCCGTACACAATCGCGATGCTTCTGCTTGACCGGCCTGAATATCGTGATTGGCAGATTGAGATTATCGGTACTGATATCAGTAACCGGGTCTTGCAGATCGCCCGGAAGGGTGTTTACGGTCCAGCCTCATTTCGAACCACAGATGAGATTTATACCCGCAAATACTTTACCCCGGTCGATGACAAGCAGCGCATCAATGATGAGGTGCGAAATCTGGTGAGTATCAGTCACCTCAATCTGTTCGATTCTCCACGTGTCTCTTTGTTGGGACGGATGGATATTATCTTCTGCCGAAACGTGATTATCTATTTTGATATTGCCGCAAAAAAACGGGTTATAGAAAGTTTTCATCAGCGGCTGCGTCCCGAAGGATTTCTTCTCCTTGGGCATTCGGAATCGTTAATGAATATCACCAGTGCCTTTGCCTTGCGGCATTTTGTCAATGACATGGTTTACCAGCGCCCGGCAACTCTAAACGGACTCTCTTTTTGATATGAAACAACACCTGATAAGAGTGCTGGTGGTGGATGATTCGGCCTATAACCGGCGGACAATCATCCAGATGCTCGAAGAAATTCCGCATGTCAAGGTGATCGATTATGCCAACGATGGTGAGATGGCTCTGCGTAAGGCGATCGATCTTAAGCCGGATCTGATTACCCTCGATCTGGAAATGCCGAAAATGGATGGTTTTACTGTTCTGCGTATTTTAATGCAGAATCAGCCGACCCCGGTTATTATTGTCTCCTCCCGATCGGATGATGAAGATGTCTTCCGGGCACTTGAGTTCGGAGCGGTTACTTTTATCCCAAAACCGAGTGCGAAGATATCGCCTGAACTCTTCAATATTCGCGAGGATCTGCATGAAAAGGTGATGGCTGCCGTCGGTACAGATATGAAAAAAGTGCTGCGTCGAGCTACCACCGATGAAACCTCACAGCTGAAAAAGTCCCGCTCTGTTTTAAGTAAAACAGAGACCCGGACCGGCTCTGATCTGAAGTATGTCATAATTGGAGCGTCGACCGGTGGCCCACCGGCTCTGCAGAATATCTTTTCAAATATTAAACAGAAAATACCGGTCTGTTTTGCTGTCTCGCAACATATGCCGCCCGGTTTCACCCGTGCATTTGCTGATCGTCTCAACAAGTTTTCCGGCCTGGATATCAAAGAGGCTGAAAATGGTGATCTGATGCGTCCGGGTCAGGTTCTGATCGCCCCGGGTGGCACCAACCTGATCTTTCGTCGCCGCGGTAAAGATATTGTCGCAAGGATCATGGAGCCGGATGCGGGGCAGCGCTATGTGCCATCAGTCGATAAAATGTTTGAATCGGCCGCAGAGTTTTTTGCCCCTTCGGTACTCGGAGTTGTCCTGACCGGGATGGGGAATGACGGTGCCGCCGGGACTCTGAATCTGCATGCTGCAGGAGGACGAATTATCGCTGAAGCCGAAGAATCGAGTGTTGTATTCGGTATGCCAAAAGAGGCGATTGCCACCGGAAAAGTGTCGAAAATCGTTTCTCTTGATCGAATCTGTCATACAATCCTGTCCGAGTGTGGATATTCATGATTTTTATAGTAAAAGGTGGAGTTTTTTTATGGAGACTGTTATAAATGTTCGCTAATCATAATGCTTGCATATCATTAATCGGGAGCAGATAAATGGCTGATCAGGAGAAGGATCAAGAGAGCCGTGCCGAAGAATTTCTGCAGGTATTCAAAAAGGGCGCGGAATTTACGACCGATCTGCTGAAAGAGAACGAGCGGCTTCGTTATCAGAACCTGCAGATAGAGGAACAACTCAAGATTTTGAATTCCAGCGCAGGTGAAGGTGCCCCTTCCGAAGAGCTTCTGAAGAAGATCAAAAAGCTTGAGGATGAAAAAACCGAAATTATCAACCGCATCAAACGTGTCGAGGAAGAGAATATTGACTTTGCCAATCGTTATGTTGAGATCGAAAATGAAAACAACATGTTGGCAAATCTTTACATCGCCTCGTATCAGTTGCATTCAACGCTCGATTTCAAGGAAGTTTTGCAGGTTATTCTTGAGATTGTTATTAACCTGATCGGCGCTGAAGAGTTTTCCATTCTGCTGCTTGATGAGAAGACCACCAAGCTCGAAGCAGTCGCCAGTGAAGGGCTTAGTAATTCCGAAATTCCTTCATTTGAACTGGGGGAGGGGATCGTCGGTGAGATGGCTAAAACCGGCGATAACTATTTCATTGACGAGTTGGCAGGGTACGAACGTGATTTTAATCATCCGCTGGTCTGTATTCCACTGAAGATCAAGGAACACGTTATCGGGGTGATTGTTATTTACAAGCTGCTGGTTCAAAAAGAGAAGTTCAATGATGTCGATTATGAACTGTTCACTCTTCTGGCCGGGCACGCAGCGACGGCAATCTTCTCTTCGAAACTCTACACAGACTCGGAGCGCAAGCTTAATACGATCCAGGGTTTCATTGATTTGATGACTAAATAGCTGTTTGTGGAGGATGATTATGTCGACATATAATGTGCTTGTAGTTGAAGATTCACCAACAATGCGACAACTGATTGTTTTTGCCCTGAAACGTATCCGGGGCTTGAATATTACAGAGGCGAATGATGGTGTTGACGGTTTAAAGAAAATTTCTGCCGATAAATTCGATCTGATTCTGACCGACATTAATATGCCGATCATGGATGGTCTTAAGCTTGTTAGTCTGGTTCGCAACGACCCGACGCATAAAAATGTCCCGATTGTGATTATCACAACAGAAGGGGCGACAGAAGACAGGGATCGCGCCATGGCGATCGGTGCAAACGATTACATTACCAAGCCGATTCAGACTGTTAAGATCATTGAGGTAGCAAAAAGACTTCTGAATATTTAAATTATCATTTTCGCAATCTGCCGGAGTGATTATCGGGTGTAAAAGGAGAAGTTCGTTGGCTAAAGAAGAAGCGATAGAAGTTGAAGGCGAAGTTGTTGAGCCATTGCCGAATGCGATGTTTCGGGTGAAACTTGACAATGGGCATGTCGTATTGGCGCATATCTCAGGAAAAATGCGCAAATATTACATCCGTATTCTCCCAGGTGACCGCGTGACTGTGGAATTGTCACCTTATGATCTGAGCCGTGGGCGGATAACTTACCGCGAAAAATAACGGTTTCATCGGCATCAAGAGTCGATTCCATGCGATTCAGACAATGAATTGTCTGGCCGCTTTTTTTGATGGTTAATCACGATACCGGCAGATGCCGGTATTCCTGTTTGTAAGAAATGAATCAGGTGGAGCCGGATGCAAGAACGATATAATGCCTCGTTAATTGAGCAAAAATGGCAAGGGATCTGGGAGCAGGAGCAGTCGTTCAAGGCGACAGAGGGCTCTCAGCGCGAAAAATATTATCTTCTCGAAATGTTTCCCTACCCTTCCGGGCGGATTCACATGGGACATGTCAGAAACTATTCGATTGGCGATGTTGTCGCCCGGTTCAAGGCGATGCAGGGGTTTAATGTTCTGCATCCGATGGGGTGGGATGCCTTTGGCATGCCGGCTGAAAACGCAGCGATCCAGCACGGTACTCACCCGGCCAAATGGACTTCTGAAAACATCGAAAATATGCGTATGCAGCTCAAGCGGATGGGATTTTCGTACGATTGGGATCGTGAATTTGCGACATGTCACGCCGACTACTACCGTTGGGAACAGCTGATCTTTCTGAAGATGCTGGAGAGAGGGCTCGCTTACAAAAAACAGTCTACGGTGAACTGGTGCCCCGATTGCCAAACGGTTCTGGCCAATGAACAAGTCGAGGATAACTGCTGCTGGCGCTGCGACCAGGAGGTGGTGCCAAAGGAACTTGAGCAGTGGTTTTTTCGTATCACCGAATATGCTGAAGAACTCCTGGAATTTACTGATCGACTCAGCGGTTGGCCCGAGTCTGTACTGACCATGCAGCGCAACTGGATCGGGAAGAGTATCGGCTGTGAAATCGATTTCAGGCTGGAATCGTCAGACGTCGTAATCAAGGTCTTTACTACCCGTCAGGATACCCTGTTTGGCGCGACATTCATGAGTCTTGCCCCTGAACATCCGCTGGTCGCTCCTCTGACAACGGCTGCTCAACAGGCTGAAGTCGCTGCGTTTCTTAAAAAAGTTCAGAACCAGGATAAAATCAAACGGACCAGCGATGAATACGAAAAAGAGGGCGTCTTTACCGGGAGTTACTGTCTGAATCCGGTCAATGGTAACAGAATGCCGATCTATATTGCCAATTTTGTTCTGATGGATTATGGAACCGGGGCCGTTATGGCTGTTCCGACTCATGACCAGCGGGATTTCGATTTTGCCCGCAAATATAAACTGCCGATGACCGTGGTCATCCAGCCCGAAGGGGAGCTGCTGGAGCCTGCAGCGATGACTGAGGCCTGGACCGGATCCGGTCGTATGATCAACTCGGAGGAGTTCGATGGGCAGGAGAATGAGACGGCCAAGATAACAATAGCCGACGCACTCGAAGCGAAAAAATGCGGAAAGAAGACCGTCAATTATCGTCTGCGTGATTGGGGGGTTTCTCGTCAGCGTTACTGGGGGACACCGATCCCGGTGATTTACTGTGACGCGTGTGGTGTTGTCCCTGTCCCGGAAGCTCAGCTCCCGGTTGTTCTGCCGACTGATATTGTTTTTACCGGTGAAGGGGGGAGTCCGCTGGCTCAGGTCGACTCCTTCACTCAAACCAGTTGTCCAACCTGTAACGGTCCGGCGCGACGGGAAACCGATACCTTTGATACGTTTGTAGAGAGTTCGTGGTATTTCGCCCGTTATACCTGTCCGGACGACGTCAACGGCCCGGTCGATAAAAAGAAGGCCGAGTCGTGGCTGCCGGTAGATCAATATATCGGTGGAATAGAGCATGCGGTCATGCATCTGCTTTATGCCCGTTTCTTCACCAAGGTGCTGCGCGATCTTGGTTTGATGGATATTGACGAGCCGTTCACCAATCTGCTGACACAGGGGATGGTCTGCATGGAGACGAGCTCTTGTCCGACACACGGCTGGTTGTATCCTGAAGAGGTCGACGCCGGAAAATGTACACAATGCGGGGCGGATGTTAAACTTGGTCGTACCGAAAAGATGAGCAAGTCGAAAAAGAATGTTGTCGATCCTGATCATCTTATCAAACAGTACGGCTGCGATACGGCACGTCTCTTCTCCCTCTTTGCTGCTCCGCCGGAAAAGGATCTGGAATGGAACGAGCAGGGAGTGGAAGGGTGCTCCCGGTTTCTGAACCGTGTCTGGCGGGCGGTTTATGATAATCACGCCCTGATTCAGGATCCTTCGGTCAAACCTGAAGTGACGGACGAAGGACGCAATCTGCGCCGGATTGTTCATCGGACGATCAAAAAAGTGACGACCGACATCGATGACAGTTTTCATTTTAATACAGCGATTGCCGCCATTATGGAGCTGGTGAACGCGATTTACGCATTTGAGCGCAAAACCGAGCACCCTGGTGTCATGCGCGAGGCGTTGGAGACGGTTGTCTCCCTGCTGACGCCGTTTGTGCCGCATATCGCCGAAGAGCTCTGGAGTACGGCCCTCGGACATGAAGATCGATTATCAACCGGATGCTGGCCCCGCTGGGATGAAGCCGCTCTGGTCGAGGCACAGAAGTTGATTGTCGTACAGGTGAACGGTAAAGTCAGAGGGAAGGTGACCGTCCCGGCCGATATTTCAGAAGATGATTTAAAACAGGCGGCTTTGCATGATGATAATGTTGCACGGTTTATCGACGGGATGACAGTCCGCAAGGTTATTGTCATTCCGGGTCGTCTGGTCAATGTGGTTGTTGCATGAGACGGCTGCTGCTGGGTTTGATTTTTTTATTTTTAACCGGGTGTGGCTACCATCTGGCTGGAGAGACGCAGACCTTCCCCGGCGGGTTGTCGGTGTTGCATATTGTGATATTCGACAATCGAACCATGGAACCTTATCTGGAGAATATTGTCACAACGCAGGTGACGCGCCGTCTTTTGCTGTTACCCGAGATCAGACTGGTTGAAAACCCTCAGGAAGCCGACGGAGTCGTCAGCGGTAAAATTCTCTCCTATCATGTTGAGGCTTCAGCTTACGATGCGGAGAACCTGATGACTCAGTACCGCGCAACAATGAAGATAGAGGCGGAATTACGCCGCAATGCTGATGGACGCATCCTCTGGCGCGGTATTTTGACCCGGTTTCAATCCTTCTTTGCCGACCCCGATCTGAAGCGACAAGATGATCTGGAACGGATGGCCCAGGAACTTTTATCGATCCGACTGGCTGAAGATCTTTCGAGCCGATTGACGGAAACGTTCTAAACTTCTCACCGCTGTTTTTTTGCGAGTCGATCACGATATGACCCCGGCAGAGTTATCAAAAAGAATCCGCAATAACTCAGTCCCTTCGCTGTTGTTGCTGTATGGCTCAGAGCCGTATCTGCTGAACCGGTCATTGCTGCAGTTGCTGGCGGTGACAGTCCCTGAAGAAGCACGAGATTTTAATTTCCAGACATTTTATGCTCGCGAATCGACTCCTGAACAGATTCTTGATAATGCCCGAACTTTTCCGGTCTTTGCCCAACGACGCGCTGTTGTCGTGCGCGAGATCGATAAATTCAAAGCCGAAGAACTCGAGGCGCTGTTGTCGTATGTGCATGATCCACTCCCGGAAACCTGTCTGGTTTTTATCGCTGAAAAAATTGATAAAAGAAAAAAGTTTTTTCAGGCGGTGCAAAAAAATGGGGAATTGATTGAGTTCAAAACCCTGTACGACAATCAGCTCCCGGCTTTTGTCAAGGAACAGGTTGCTGCTGCTGGTTTCCGGATGACAGAAGATGCTGCGGCCGAATTTGCGCGCCGTTCGGGGACAAATCTGCAGGAGATTGTCGGCGAGCTGGAGAAGCTGTTTCAGTATGTTGGTAAAAAAGAGATTATCGATGTCGTCGATATTCGCGCCATTGTTTCGGATACACGCATCGATACCGTCTTTGATATGACCAATGCGATCGGAGAACGAAAAACAGGGGAGGCGATCCGTCTGCTGCGCCGACTGCTTGATGAGAGCCTTGCCCCTCTTATGATTCTGAGTATGTTGACCCGCCATTTCAGACAGCTCTGGATGACTCGTGAATTACTCGATGAGGGGGGAGGGCGCGCCGACATCTCCAGGCGTCTTGCCATCAACCCTTATTTTATCGACGGGATTATGAGTCAATCGCGGTTGTTTCTCCGTTCTGATTATCGAACCGCCTTTGAGCGTTTCATGGCAACGGATCTCGCCTTGAAATCAGGTGGTGGACAGCCGGATGCTCTACTCGAACTGCTTCTGATTGGCTTGACGCAGAAAAAATAATAAAAGGGGCCCCAAAAAAAGGCCCCTTTTGATGTACAGCATAAGTTGTCTGGTCGCTTTAGCCGAGGGTATTGACCAGCTTGTTCAGGCGGGAAATCTTGCGACTCGCCGTCGATTTGTGAATAATACCTTTGCTCGAAGCTTTATCGATATAAGGGACCGCTTTGGCGAGGGCGTTGGCCGCCTCCTCTTTATTCCCTTCGGCAACGGCGTTACGAACCTGCTTGACGTAGGTACGCATGGTTGAGCGAAGATGAATATTGCGAGCCGTACGGGTTGTCGTCTGTTTGTTGCGCTTGATGGCAGATTTATGATTAGCCAATGTCTTCCTCCTGAATAGTTTGATTTGTTTTCGTGGTCGAAATTAACACTCTGTTCAGATGTAGTCAAGATAAAAAATAATTAATCCTTAAATGTAACTACACGTAATATATAGAAAAAAATAGAATATTTATTGAATTAGTTAAAATTAATACATTTTTGTTATAATCATTCGACACCGTTAAGAATTATAGAAAAACCTGTCGTCCCGAAAATGATTCTATCAAAGGATCGATAGCTTAAAAAAACCGGGTTCTCGCTTACCCCCTCGAGAATGATAACTTTTTGCAGGTGCCAAATAGTTGCCTTTTATTGAAAGTGTCTATCGACCCTGCATGCTTATAGCCCTGATTCTTGTTTTTTTGACGCACCCTAAATGTTTTATCTCTCTCTGGTGTTATGAATCGTGTAGAGTGTGAAAAATGTCTGAAAAACGTCATATAACGCGCGCCGT
>JACUTX010000307.1 GCA_014859615.1 Desulfuromonadales bacterium
ACCTTCGGGATATTAAGATCGAGCAGAATCAGTGCAGGGGGCGGATAAGAGGTGCAGTCTCCACTCTCCCCGACTCCGAACAGGGAGTCGATCGCCGCCCGGCCATCAGAAATGTGGGTGAAGGAAAATTCGCCGTCCAGCTCGTTTAACGCGTGCTTGATCAAAAGAGCGTGTGCAGGATCATCTTCAATGCATAAGATTAAGGGGATTGCAGCCGACATCTCTTTTTCGTCCTTTTTGGTCTGCATCACATCATCACATAACGACAACAGAAGCAGATAAACAGACTGATCACAAACCGAACAGGAGCCCGGCACCTGGCTCCCGCTTCAGCCAAAAGGAAAGGGTAAATTATTACCGATTTGGACTCTAAAAAAAGTCGATCCTGATTTTCTCACCCGCCACATCGAGATATTTTGCCCCCTGACGCGGGATGACAACCAGACTCATGGCGATCCGCTTCTGAATCGGCATGGCAGAGAGGGTCGACACCGAAACGACCTTCAGAGTTTCACCCACGAGATCGACAGATACGATCGACAGTCGATTATAATAAACGGTGTTGCGTGTAAACAATACCAGCTGCGTCGTAAAATCGACTGCGGGCAATAACGCTGCGTCGGCTTGAAAATACCGCATAACCTCATCAAGCTGCTGCTGGGAGGCAAGATAACCGATCGGCTTCGATCGCTGCTGTTTTGGCAAGGATATCAACCCGGAGACGGGGAGATCCCCCGCCAACGCATGAAGAATCGGCACCTTGATCGCCGCAACGTCTGCATTATTCACCGTAGCGCCCGTGCAGGCCGCAAAGATAATCAATAAAAGAGCGAGAAAAAGGGGGCGACTCGCGATTTTATACAACAGTAGCGGCCCGATTTTTTCAGTCATCAAAGAATCCCCTGGCCAAAATGCCTTTTCGCTGAATCCTGCAACTTTCCGGCGACGCGAAAGGCCTCTTTGAGAATCTCCTGCTCATTTTTGGAGAGTGCATGCGGATCGACATAGTGGTTCGGCTCTTTACCGAGCTCGATCAGCTCGATTTCACGTCGGAGTCTGAGAAAAGTAAAAGCTTCGAGCGCCGCCTTCAGATGCTCTGCGGTCTCCTGATTCAAAATATTGAGCTTGGCCAGTTCTTCGATCCGCTCAACCGTTGTCGTCGCATCGACCCCCTGCTCAAGCAGAAACATCCGCACACAATCGACAATAAAGATACTCCCGGCCAGTTTCAGAGAAATCTCACCTTTGTGCTCCCCCTCTTTTTCAGGGAGAAAACGCCCGAGCAGCCCCAGTGGCGGTCTGTTTTTCAGATCGTTCTCCAGCAGAAAGTACATGAAAGCCGGATATCTAGCCAGCGCTTTGTACACGGCGACCCGCAAATCCTGACAGAGTGAAGAGTCCCCGGTTAAAGGCATAAAATCAAAAAAAATAGTGGAATACATCACTTTTTTCGGTTCTGGTTCCTCCATCCAGTCGGTCACACGCGCGCGCCATTCTTTGAGCCGCCCGCGCCAGAGAGGATTATTAATCATCACTTCTCCATTACAGCGCGGATAACCGACCTGGGCAAATGCGGCAACCAGCTCTTCGGCAAACGGGACAAAAAATGCATCCACCTCCTTTTGCATCGCATCAGGATAATCTTCAAAGATCAGACCGTTATCCTGATCGGGCAGCAAAAGCATCTCCCGTCGTCCACCGCTCCCCATGATAAAGAGGCAAAAACGGATATCGGGGGGGGTACGCCCCTCGCTTTTTGATTTGGCAAGAACAAGATCAAAACAGCGCTGCAAGATACAGTGATGAATGTATGAGAGAATTTCAACCGTTTCAAAATGTGAACGGACCTCGCTCATGAGGGCCTTGGCGACGTTAACGACCTCACGACGGATCAAAGCCAGCTCGTCAAGACTCTTCGCCTCCGCGACGCGACCGACCAGCAGCATCGATTTTTGACTCCGGTACCGCATCAGGTCGCGCAGCGTAACCAGACCGACAAGCTCACCCTGATCGACAACCGGCACATGCTTGATCTTGTGCCTGAGCATAAAACTGGTCGCTTCATACATGTAGCTATCCGTCGACATCGTGAACGGCTTCGGCGTCATAACCTCTGCAGCGGTCATGGTCTGAAGATCAGGGAGCGCCCGGGCCAGAACCTTGGTGACCAGATCGTGCTCGGTGACAATGCCGGCAACCTGATCTGAATCGGTACCGACCATGACCGCCCCGACGTCGCCACGGGTAAACTGACGTGCAATCTCCTGAACCGGCGTTGTCGTTTGGCAAGTCTCCACCGCAGTTGTCATAATCTCGGAAAGACGTTTTTTAAACGGATACGCCTCCATCCTGGTCAGGGTCTGTTGCGTATGATCGTTGACCATTTCTGAATAGAGGTTACGGATTCTGGAATAAACGGCCCGGACAAAATATTCAGAGATGCGCGGATAACGTGACGCCGCCTGCAGCAGCAGCTCGCGAGGGATCAGGTAGCACTCGGTTTCACGGACGGTTCGCGCGCCTGCGGTATACGGTTCGTTGGTAAAGATGGGGGTACCGCCAAAAAAAGAGCCCTCCTTGCGGTAATCGACCACCATCTGCACCCCCCCCGGCGTGAGCGCGACGATCTCCACCAGACCGGATTTAATGACATAGAGATAGCCGGTCGGCTGATCATGTTGATTAAAAATATAGACATGCGCCGGAATTTTCTTCTGGATGGCCGCATGACTGAACTCCGTGAAAACTTCATCCGGAAGCTGATTAAATGGCTCCGTTTCCCGCAACTGTTTGAACAGCCCCATATCTATTCC
>JACUTX010000308.1 GCA_014859615.1 Desulfuromonadales bacterium
TGTCGCTGTCGCTCTCCCGGCCGAGATGCAGCTTCTCTTTCGCAAACTCTTTCAACTTCTCCATGTCCGGCACAATCAGAGCGGCAAGTCCCTTGCGATCCTGGCCGACCAGAACGGCGTCCTTGATAAACGGGAGTCGGGTGATTGCTCCTTCGATCCGGGTCGGGTCGATATTCTCTCCCGAGGAGAGAACGATGATCTCCTTGGCGCGGCCGGTGATGATCAGTTCGCCGCCTATGGTCAGCATGCCGAGGTCGCCGGTGCGCAGGTAGTCGTCGTCACTGAAGGCTTTGAAGTTTTCTGCGTCGTTTTTGTAGTAGCCCGGCATCACCTGCGGGCCGCGCACCTGGATTTCTCCTTCAACGCCGGGGGGGAGCGGTTGATCATTTTTATCGGCAATCCGCAGCTCGGTCCCGATCAGCGCCGGGCCGAGGGTGCCAAACGTGTCACAATTAAGACCACGGGCTGCGATGGCCGGGGCGCATTCGGTCATCCCGTAGGCGTTGGCGATGCGGATGCCCAGAGCGTCGATCCATTCATCAAGATATTTCGGCAAGCTGCCGCCGCCGCTGACCGCTACCCTTAATCTGCCACCGAAGCGTGCCTGCACCAGCTCGAATTTTTTCTCTGCGAGTTTGTAGGGGAGAGCGAGCAGTGTCATATTGATCAACGCCAGGAGTCTGCCGGGGAAGGAGAGTAAACTGTTCCTTTTTTTAAAACAGGGGAGTTGCCCGTGCAGTTTGCGTCGGTTGCGACGATAGAGGATCGAGATTTGGACCAATAGTCCGAATAGTCTCGATTTCCCCTGTTCTTCAAGAGCGGTGTTGATCCGGCTGTAGAGCGATTCCCACAGGCGGGGAACCGAGCAGACCAGGGTCGGTGCATACTGTTTGAGATCGTCGGCAAAGGTTTTGACCGAAGAGTAGACCGTACAGCCGCCGGTAGAGATCGCAATATATTCGGCCGCGCGTTCGAAAATGTGCCAGGTCGGGAGTACCGACAACCAGCGATCGTCTCGTTGCAGATTTACGATCGACGGGATCGCATTAACGTTGTACATGATGTTGGCGTGAGTCAGGATGACCCCTTTCGGGTTGCCGGTGGTGCCGGAGGTGTAGATCAAGGTAAAAGGATCGTCCGGCTGCAAGGCGTCAGCGCGCCGGGCGAACGTTTTTATGTCGGCCGGTGTAATGGTCCGTCTTTGCAGCAGTTCGTTGTAGCAGTAGAGATTACTGAACAGTTTATGTACCTCTTCGCCCTCAATGATGAAGATGTTCTTAAACTTTTTGCTGACGAACAGTGTCTCATTTTTGGAAAAGAGCGCTTGCGTTTCGATCACCAGTGAACTGCAATCAGAGTGGTCAATAATGTACTCGAGTTCGCGCGCCGGAGTGTCACTGCCGCGCGGCACACTGATCGCACCGACGGCGATCAGGGCAAAGTCGGTGACAATCCAGGCATAGCGGTTATCCGAGATAAACAGCACCTTGTCGTCTTTTTTGATCCCCTTGTCGACAAATATCTTGGAGAGAAGCAGAACGTCGTCATAGAATTTCCGATAGGTGACGGTCAGCTCTGCGCTCCCGGCCCGGTAGATGAAAGCGATATTTTCCGGGTAATTCTGCTCGGCACGGAGCAGAACTTCGTGCAGGGATGTCAAATCAGTTGAATTGCTCATCGTTACCTCATTAAAGGTGATCGTATTTCTACTTTAAAAGAGAGTGCAAGGTTGAGCAAGTGAGTAATTGTTAATCGATTTTATCGTCGACATTTTTTTGTGGTTCATTGCATTGATGAAAAAAATTGTTAGTCTTGTTTCAATTCCTTGACGAGATGGGGGAACAGATGAATTGGGGAAAGCCGAATCCACGTATTGCCGCTCATGAAGTTGATGCGATGTTTATCGATCGCTGGTCGCCCCGTTCTTTTCTCGACAAAGAGTTGACGGACGAACAGATCGCGAGTCTGTTTGAGGCTGCGCGCTGGTCTCCGTCCTGCTTTAATGATCAGCCCTGGCATTTTCGTTACGCCAGAAGTGATACGGATCGCGTGCTTTTTTCCGAACCGCTGACTGAAAAGAACCGGCTCTGGGCGATGCGCGCTCCTCTGTTGATCTATCTGCTCGCGCGTCTGCATTTCGCTGGCAGCAGCAAACCGAATCGGCACAACAGTTTTGATGCCGGTGCTGCCTGGATGTCTCTCGCCCTGCAGGCGCGTCGACTCGGACTTTATGCTCATGCCATGGCCGGTTTTGATGTTAAAAAAGCCCATGAGGTTCTCAACGTCCCCGAGGATGAATATACAGTCATGGCTGCAATTGCGGTCGGTTACCGGGGGCGCGCTTCTCTGCTGACGGAAGAACTTGCCGCGATGGAGAGTCCCAATTGCCGCAAAACTTACAGTGAGGTGGTCGGCGAAGGGGTGGTGGTTCCTAAAGGGTAAAGAGTTTTGTATACCGGCCTGACCGAGCTGTTCGACCATTTTATTGCGAATATGCTGCTGTTTCGCCGGGTGGTTTAATTCATTTTTGTTTCCCCTCCTGACAGATTGCTCTTTTTAGCTGTTTACAGAAGGTCTGTTTAGTTGTAGCTTCTCCATATAAAGGTCAATTCCGTTTAATAGCTGACAGAAAATATTGGCATTTCATAATGTTAGAAATTTTTTAATGCTAAGTTGTTGGTTTGGGTTTTGCTATCTGAAAGGCCAGTAGCTTCTTCATTACTTTCAGGTTTTGATTATTGATGGAGCAAAAGGTGTGACGATGCAAAACTGACAATCGTATTCAACGCGAATT
>JACUTX010000309.1 GCA_014859615.1 Desulfuromonadales bacterium
CGCTATCCGCCTCGATTCCAAAGGAGCGATCTTTTTCAGCCAGGACCGCGTCGGCGAAAACGGCCGGGTCTTCACCTGTTGGAAGCTGCGAACGATGGTGCTGGACGCCGCAGCCCAGCAGGATGCTTTGCAGTGCCACAATCAGATGCAGGGGGCGATGTTCAAGATTAAAGAGGACCCCCGGATAACGCGGGTCGGCAAGTGGCTGCGCCAGTTCAGTCTCGATGAGTTTCCGCAATTCTGGAATGTCCTCAAGGGGGAGATGAGCTTGGTCGGAACGCGGCCGCCAACCCCCGATGAAGTGGCTCTCTACGAGAACTGGCATCGCCGCCGCATCTGCATCAAACCGGGAATTACCGGTCTCTGGCAGGTGAATGGGCGGAGTGATATCAACGATTTCGACCAGATCGTGCGCCTCGACCTGCAATATATCGACAACTGGTCGTTGTGGCTCGACATCAAACTGCTGTTGAAGACGGTGTGGGTGGTGCTGGCGCGGCGGGGGGCCTGTTGAACTCAGGGAGCATTAATACGTCCCCCGATAATTTTTTCAGAAATCATAAAAGAACAAGGAGAAGAATATGTCGAAGCCGATGGCTATTGATCAAATTGAAAAACAAATCGAGGCGCTTCCTCCGGTTGAGCAAGTCATGATACTTGAGCATCTGGTTCTCCACCTCAAACATCTTTTATTGTCACAGTCGACCATTGCCACCCCGGGAATAGAATCAAAAAAGATGACTTGCAAACTGAATGATATCTATAAAGTCGAGACCTCTCGCGTCGATTCACAATTATTCAATGCTCAGCTTTCTTCTATTGGTCGGGATGAGTGGCAATGAAACGTGGCGAAATATGGTGGGCGGATCTGCCCGATCCTGTAGCTTCAGAACCTGGATATCGTCGGCCCCTCATTGTTATCCAAATAGACGAGTTTAACCGGAGTCGGATTAATACGGTGGTCGTTGTCGTTCTAACCACAAATCTTCTCCTGGCTAAGGCCCCGGGAAATGTTCTTTTAACAGCAGCGCAAACCGGTTTGCCCAAGGATTCAGTGGCCAACGTATCCCAAGTCCTGACAGTCGATAAGTTCTTTTTGACCGAAAAAGCCGGCAAAGTGCGAAAGCAGGAATTGCAGAGGGTTGAATCCGGCTTACGTTTGGTTATGGGGCTTTGATGCTGCTGGGCAGCTTAGTCTTTTGGAAGTCTGGCCTTGAGGTTGGAAGGAAGAGCGTCGCGGGGCTTGTGTTTAGTTGAGAGTCGAATGTCCGAAAGTCAAGACCGACCCCAAAGATGACGCCAGTGAAAAAATGAAAATCTCTATTCAAGAACACAAAACAATTGCGTCTTTTTTGATTTTTTCCTTGATTGCCTCGATTTATCTTCCCACCCGGCTGGATGGATTGATGACAATATTGGCTTTGCCGGTGTTGTACGTCTATAAAGACAAGTTTGTCATCGAACGCGATTTGAAGTGGCTGGCCGTAATCTTTTTTTTCTTCCTTTTGTTCTTTACTCTTAGCTCACAAAACATTGCTCTTTCTTCTGTCTCCTTCGGGAGAGTTGTGAGAGGAATGGTATTTTTTTTAATAGCGCAATTATTTTTGCTGGTCAGTGACGATGATGTTAATTACCTGCCGCATTCACTGTTGTTGTTTTTGACAATAAACAGCAATTTTTTCTTCAGGAAACCGCATATAATCGGTAATGAATATTTTTACGGCTATCATAATCACCCCAATGTGCAGGCTTTTGCCCTTTGCTTCTTTTTGATTTTATCTTTGCTCTTATGGTCGAGGGCAAAAGATCACAAAATTAGAATCATCAATAGCATCAATATATTTTCGGCGTTATTGCTTTTGTTTATTGCCAACAGTCGCAGTGTCTGGTTCGGAATCACGACCGCCGGTCTCGCGGTGATCGCGCTCAATCCGGCATTCAACATCAAGCGGAAATTGATTCTATTCAGCGGAGTTGCAGTCGTCGGGGTGTCGTGGTTTGTCTTTTTCAGCAAAAAATCATCGGGGTTAGCCGGGCGGGATGTTCTCTGGAAAATTCTGGCAACTGAAACATATGCAAACCATCCTTTGCTTGGTTACGGGCTCAATTCGAATAAATATATTTTGAGCAAATTTACCGACATTGGCAGGATGTCGCATAACAGTCTGGTGGAACTGTATTCTTCTACCGGGATTGTCGGCACCATAATTTTTTTAAGTGGCAGTGCGCTTATCCTTTTTCGCATTATTAATATATTTTGGATGAAAGCTGATCTGCGCATCTCTGTTTATTTGTTGGGATTATTGACCTTCATCTTCATTTCTTTCTTCGATATGAAGCTATTTGATTATACCTTTATGGCCACGATCTTTCTCTTTTTGGGATTTGTCGTTGTCGCGCCTTCCGCCGAATCTGTGGGTATTTCATGAACGTAATTAACCATGAAATATTGGTTTCGATATCTCATTGCTAAGGCGATTTTAGAAAAGGCGATTTTAACAGGGATAAAGGGGATTAACGGGATAACACCGTGCAACCCTCAGGCTTAAAGATGTTGTAAGTTAACCCGGAAAAATAGTTTTTGACCTATCCCCTGCATCCCCTGCATCCCCTGCATCCCCTGCATCCCCTTCATCCCTGAAAAGAGATCTTCGGGCTAAGGCGATTCAACAGGGATAAAGGGGATTAACGGGATAACACCGTGCAACCCTTCAAGCTTAAAGACGTTGTGGGTATAACCAGAAAAAATAGTTTTTGACCTATCCC
>JACUTX010000310.1 GCA_014859615.1 Desulfuromonadales bacterium
ATTACACCCTCGGGAATGACACCCTTTTCGCTGCTGCTGAATAGTTACGTTTTTTCTTTAATTATTGATGAGATGAAAGACGTCATTGAATGAAATTTTTATCGTTTAAAATAGTGCTGTTGATGGTTCTTTGCAGTGCCGTTCTTTTCTCCGGTTGTACCGTTTATACTGATCTTCCTGCCGGTACGCGCAAAGAGGTGATCGGTTCACCAATCATTGAACAAAAGGTTGTGACAACACCGGTATTTGTCGATGTTACGCCGCCAGCACTCGATTATCAGGTCGGGCCGGGGGATGTCTTGTTTGTGGTCGTACAGGCACAACCTGATATGGGGAGCTCGGTTCTTTCGACCACTGCAGATATACGGGGAAATCGCATTGACGGGAATGGCCGGATTCATCTGCCGCTGATCGGCGCAGTCGAAATTGGTGGTTTGACCATCTCTGAAGTCAAGGCACATCTCTCTCGCGCCTATTCATTCTATATTAAAGATCCATGGATCGTGGTTGAAGTTACGAAGTACAAAAGTCAACCTCTCTATCTGATGGGGCAGTTTCGCACGGCGGGAACATTCTACATGGATCGCCCGCTCACTCTGTTGCAGGGGCTTTCTGAAGGGGGAGGCCTGCTCGACAGCGCCAATCTTCGCAGTGCGCGTCTGATTCGGGATAAACGGACGATGCCGGTCGATCTCCTCGCTCTACTGGATGGAGGTGATCCACAACAGAATGTCTGGCTGCAACCCGGTGATACGATCTACGTACCGGACGACAAAAACCAGAACGTTTTTGTGTTTGGTGCTGTTACCAAACCAGGGGCGGTGGTGATGCCGAACGGTTACCTGACTCTCGGTCAAGCTCTTGCGTCATCGCAGTTTGATGATATTCGTGGCCACTCCGGTTTTATCCGGATCGTCCGTTCGCACACTCCGACTCGCGGTGAACTTTTGGTTGTCGATTTCGAAGCGATTGTCAATGGTGAAACACTCCCGTTTCAACTGATGAAGGGGGATATTATCTATGTTCCACGCAGTCGTATCGGCAACTGGAACGAGGCGATCAACGAAATTCTGCCGTCTTTGCGATTGATCAGCTCTTTGCTGGAGCCTTTTGTGCAAATCAAGTATCTGGATAACAACTAAGATATTGCCACGAATGCAATATTGGGGGAATCGTACCGTATGATGTTGAACGATCGACAAAGTGGGCCGCCACACACCGAAGAAGTTCATCTGCAGGACTACATCAATGTTCTGTTCAGACGGCGCAAACCAGCAGCCGTCACTTTTTTTACTATCGTCTTTTTGGTCGTTCTTTATACTCTTCTTTCACGCCCTGTTTACGAAGCAACGGCAACTTTGCATGTTCAGGAAGAGAAAGTAAAAGGGGGCGATCTGCTTGGTGATCTCGGTTTGACCCGGGACAACCCGATCGAAACCGAGATTGAGATCCTCAAATCGAGAACCAATGCCGAAGAGGTTGTTCAGCGACTACAGCTCAACTGGCAGCGAGATCTGAAAAAGAGTGAGACCCGGTTTAAAATTCTTGAGTTTAACTCCCTTGATGACGATCCTGAATATCAGATCAGGCTCCTTACCTCTGATACTTTTTCGATTAAAGGGCGTGACTGGAATAAAGCTCTTGAAGGACAGAGCGGCAAGCGGGTCACGCGTGAAGGGTTTTCTCTGCTCATCGATCAGCTGCAAGGGGCCCCTGGTGACAGTTTTGAGTTAACTCTTTCTCCCTTCAATCAGACGGTTTCCGGGCTTCGTTCCGTAGTGACGGCCAGTGAACTCGGTAAAGGGACCAATATCATCCGTCTCTCTTACCGCGACACGGATCGAGAGCTGGCCGCCGAGATTGTCAATACCCTGGCAACCACCTATCTCGATCGAAATGTCATCCTGAAAACTGAAGAAGCTCGCAAGTCCGTCGACTTTATCCGTCAGCAGCTCGATGAAGTGCGTCAACTTCTCGATAATGCTGAACAGTCCCTGCAGGATTACAAACGCGCATCCGGTGTAATTAAACTTGATAGTGAAGTCGATGTTCTGATTCAACGGCTCTCTCTGGTCGATAAGGAGAGAAGCGCTGAAAAATTACGAACCAGACAAGCCGAATGGGCTATTTCTGCTCTAAAAAAAGCCCTTGCTGACGGACGAAGTTATGCTCCATCGTCTCTTCTTGACGACCCGGTTCTGGCGGGGCTTGCCATCGAACTGGCCCGTCTTGAGGTTGAGCGGCAGGGGCTGTTGAGTGAATTGACAGAATCTCACCCCCAGGTTCTCAGTCTCACCGGAAGGATTGTTGCCGGGCAAAAAAAGATGCTCGCAAGCTACCAGGCTTTGCAGTCGGGCCTTGATCTTAAAATACGCGATCTTGATGCCGATATTCTTCTCTTTGAACAACAGCTGCAGACGCTCCCTGAGGCAGAACAACAGTTAGCCCGTCTGACCCGTCTGGCTACGGTCAATGCCGATATTTATACTTTTTTGCTGCATAAACATGAAGAGGCGCGTATTGCCCGGGCATCGACCATCAGCAGCATCAACATCATCGATCCGGCGATCACTCCTGAGACACCGATCAAGCCGAACAAGAAGAAAAATCTTCTTCTCGCCTTGATCGTCGGGGCGATGGCCGGTGTCGGTGTTGCCTTCTTTGTCGAATATCTCGACGATACACTCAAAGATGCCGAGACAGCCAAGCAGTTACTCGGCCTCCCGATTCTTGCCATTATCCCCTTTATTGAAC
>JACUTX010000038.1 GCA_014859615.1 Desulfuromonadales bacterium
GGCGGCGTCGGCTACAATGCATTTACCAGCAAGGATCAGACTTCGTATCTTATTTCGCTTCCGGCGAACAAGCTTGAACTCTGGGCGGCGATTGAATCGGATCGGATGAAGAATCCGGTTCTGCGTGAATTTTATACCGAGCGGGAGGTGGTGCGCGAAGAGCGACGTCGATCGTATGACAGCAATCCGCGGGGTCTGTTGTATGAAAATCTGCTGGCGAATGCTTATACTGTGCATCCCTATCGCAATCCGATCATCGGTTGGGATACCGATATCAGAAATCTGTCTCTTGCCGAAACGCGGGATTTTCTGCAAAGCTATTATGCACCGGTCAATACTGTGATCACTCTGGTTGGTGATCTTTCATTTGATCTGGCTGTTGCGACGGTAGGACGATATTTCGGTGATATCGCAGCCGGGGTCAAGGTCCCCTCTGTCCCTTCTGTAGAGCCTGTACAGAGAGGGGAGAAGAGAATTGCCGTTAATTTCGATGCTGAACCGACTCTTTCAATCGCTTATCACAAACCGACCTTGCCGGATCGACAAGATTATGTTTTTGATGTCATTGATGCTCTGCTGTCTGGTGGTTCGACCTCCATGCTCTATCGCTCCCTTCTGGTTGAGCAACAGCTTGTTTCATCCATAACGACTTATGCAGCCCCCGGGGCACGTTACCCGAATCTTTTTGTCATTTCGGCAACGCCGCGCTACCCTCATACTCCGGCCGAGGTTGAGGCTGCTATTTATACTGAACTCCATAAACTGGCCACCGAACCGGTTGCCGATGCCGAGTTGAGCCGGATCCAGAAACGTCTGCGCACGGATAACATCCGCTCTCTCGGGAGCAATAACGGGTTGGCCAATATGCTCTCTTATTATCAATCGATTGCCGGTTCCTGGCGTTATCTGGTCGACTATGAAAAACAGATCGAAACGGTCACGGCAAAAGAGGTGATGGCTGTCGCCCGTGATTATTTTATCCCCCGTAACCGTACAGTCGTTGTTCTTACCAAAGGGGGGCTTAAGTGATGTTACGTTTTATCTCTTCGTTTCTGTTGCTGCTCTCTCTGGGGATCACCTCCTGTCTCTCTCCCCATACGGAAAATGTTCGCCCCGATGCTCTTGCCTTTGCGCCGCTTCAGCTGGTTGTGCCGGAGATTAAACCGATCGTTCTGGCAAATGGAGTTCATCTCTATCTTTTGGAGGATCGTGAACTCCCTTTGATTCAGATGACCGGGATGATCGGTGTCGGCAATATCAATGACTCTGACGACAAGACCGGACAGGGGGAGCTGTTTGCCGCTCTGCTAAGTGAAGGGGGGGCCGGGGAGAGAGGGGCGGACGCTTTTGAGGAGTATCTGGAGAGTCTTGCTATCAATTTGAGTGCCGATATCGATCCCTACTCGACAACCTTGCGGCTGTCGTTGTTAAGTGAGGATCTCGATGCCGGGCTGCAGATACTTGATGATCTGCTGCGTCGCCCCAGGTTCGACCCAAAGCGCCTGGAACTCTCGAAACGACAGATGATTGAAGCGATCCGCCGCCAGAATGACAACCCGCAAAGCATCGCGCAACGAGTTTTTAATGCGAATGTTTACGGGGATCATCCGTTTGGTCAAACGCCTGCAGTTGCGACAGTTGAACTGGTCGAGCGTGAAGATCTCGTCGATTTTCACCGCACTTATTTTACCCCTGAAAATCTCTATCTGGCCATCAGCGGCGATTTTGATCGAGCAGAGCTCGAACAGAAAATTCGTGTTCTTTTGGCGGATTGGGAACAGGGTCGTGCGATGCCGGTGGAGATTCCTGCTTTGACAGAGTCGCCGGTGCCGGCAATCCTGGTCGCTGAAAAAGAGATACCGCAGACCACAGTTATGGTCGGTAGTGTCGGCATCAGTAAGGATGATCCGGATTTGCTGACGGTGCAGGTGATGAATGCCATCCTCGGCGGAAGCGGTTTTAACTCCAGATTAATGCGTGAAATTCGTTCGAACCGGGGGCTGGCCTATTCGGTCTATTCTTACTATGCGATAGGTCGTCGTCTGCCCGGCAGTTTTGTTGCCAGTGGTGAAACCAAAAATGAAAGTGCGATGTTGATGGTCTCTTTGATGCTGGATGAAATAGAAAAAATTCGAACTGAGCTTGTATCAGAAGAGGAGCTGGAGCTGGCCAAGGAGAGTCGGATCAACTCTTTTGTGTTTGCCTTTACTGACAGTCATGACGTGTTGACTCAGCAGCTGCGGCTCGATTTTTTTGATTACCCACCCGGATATTTACAGACCTACCGGGAGAAGATAACTGCGATCAGTCGAGAAGATATTTTACGTGTCGCCCAAAAGCATCTCCTCCCAAAAGAGATGGTCATTGTTCTGGTCGGTCAACCCGATCAATACGAAGCCGCAGCTGAAAATCTGCAAAGACCGATCAAAATATTACCCCAGGTTGAGTTGCCCGGTGTGTCACGATGAAGAAGACCAAGGCTCGCATCGTCTCCATTCGGAACTTTTTAACCGATAACGTCTGGCATGATCTCTCTGACGAAGCTTCGAAAATCAGACAGTTCGGACAGAAGGCGTTGCGTGTTCTGATTATTGTTTATCGGGATTTTGGTCGCGATAATTGTATGTTGCGCGCCTCGGCTCTCACTTATGCAACACTTTTGGCGATTGTCCCTCTGCTCGCTTTTGCTTTTGCTGTTCTGAAAGGGCTCGGTGTTCAAAACAAGATAGAACCGCTTATAATAGAAAATCTGGCAGTCGGCTCACAGGAAGTTGTTTCGAAGATAATTGAGTATATCAACAATACCAATGTCGGCCAACTCGGGTCAGTCGGTCTCGGGATGCTGCTGCTGACTGTTCTGGCCCTTTTATCCAACGTTGAAAAGAGTTTTAATTCTGTTTGGGGGGTCAGTGAAACCCGGACTTTATTGCGTCGTTTTGCCGATTATTTCTCAGTTGTCGCTTTCGGTCCGTTGCTTGTCGTTGTCGCTATGTCGATGACTGCCTCCCTGCAAAACAACGAACTGGTCCTGACGCTTCAGTCCAAACTGTTTATCGGTGATCTGATCCGGTTCGCCTTTAAAATACTACCGTATGTCGCGATGTGGATCGCATTCACCTTTCTTTATCTCTTCATGCCGAATATTCGTGTTCGTGTGCCAGCGGCGATTGTGGGCGGGGTGATCGGCGGCACTCTCTGGCAACTCGTGCAGATCGGTTATGTTCTGTTTCAGGTCGGAGTGTCGCGCTATAACGCCATTTACGGAACCATGGCGGCGTTGCCGATTATCATGGTCTGGATCTATCTCTCATGGATGATCGTTTTGTTCGGACTTGAAATTACCAGTACGATTCAGAATCTGCAGAATATCAGCCATCGAATCCGGTCTGAAAAAGAGCAACTCTGGCGGCATGACTTCATCGGTTTGGCGCTTCTGCTCGCTGTGACCCGAACATTTATTCAGGGTGACGCACCGTTGTCTGTTGAACATTTGGCTGCGCGGCTCAATCTTTTGCCGGGGCAGGTGATTAAAATCACCAATGAGTTGATGACCCTTGGATATCTGACGAAAGTTTCAAGGGACGGTAATGAGGAGGGGTTTGTACCACTGCAGTCACCTGAAAATATCGTCATCAAAGATCTCTTGAGTCGGTTCAGGGGGGAGCTGCCGGATGCGCAGAACGATAAAGGGCGGTCAGACTGGAGTCTGATCCGTGAGCTGTCAGTTGAGTTGGCGGATGCTGAGACTCAGGTTCTGGATGGAATGACCGTTTATCAACTGGCGCAGAAAACAGCAGGGACCGGTGGAGTTTCGATGCCGGTGCAGGTCAGTTCGAGGGGATGACGCCCGTAAATTTTTCCAGCCGGAATTCTCCATTTTCATAGAGTGCATAAGAGAATTGCTCAATCCAGTCGCCGATGGCGATCAGCGTTTTGGTTTCAGTCTCTTCCACAAACGGCGTGTGATAATGTCCGGTCAGGACAACCTCGACCCCCTGTTTGAAAAATTGATCGGCATAAGCGACCAGGGTCGAGCGGCTTTCGCCAGGAGGACGTCGGCTCTTTTTGCCGGCGCTGTTGTGTGAAGCCCAGGCGGCAAATCTCCAGATCGCATCGGGGTGAATCACCCGGGATAAAAATCGGGCGATTCGACTGCGAAAAACAGCTCGTAAAAGCCGATAGCCTCTGTCTGCCGGGTTCGCCAGATCTCCGTGTGCCAGATAGACGCGCAGTCCGTCGATATTGACTTCACCACCATCCGGCAAAATCGTGCAGTTGAGAGTCTGTTCGAAAAAAGGGCCGAGTCTGAAATCGTGATTCCCCTCCACATAAACGATGCGGGTGCCGTCTGCATGGAGTTTGACCAGAGAGTTCAGAAACGGGAGATGATCGGTATAAACAACGTGTTCGAAGCCGATCCAGAATTCGAAAATATCTCCGAGCAGGTAAAGAGTGCGTACAGGCGCCGGCTGATTCTCCAGAAAAAACAGGAGGGCACGATAGTTTTTATCTTCGGGGTGGCGCAGATGCGCATCGGCTATAAAGAGGTCTCGCATGACGGCCACTATAATGAGCAACTTTCGGCAAGTCAAGGAGGGGCGAACCGGCTCTCATTTTTTAATGAAGTATTGTTGTAGTAGAAGCATGTTTGCACACTTCTGCAGGGGGGCTTTGATCTGCGTCGTTGTAGTTTAATCCTTTCTGTTTTTGTCTGTTCTATGGGGCGTCTTCTGTGGATTTTTGCGGCGACATGAAGATAATCCTGCTATACTCTCTGTTCTAATAATTGCAGGGCAGGCGACCGGAAGATGATGGACGAAGAATACGAAGAAGATTACGATGATTTTGCCGATTTTGAACAGTCGCAACTGCTGGGGCTGGCACAGTTGTCACTTGAACGTGGAGACAACGAAACGGCACTGGAGCTGGTTGAGGAGTATCTTGAGCTGAATCCGTTCGATGTTGAAGCACTCAACGTCTGTGCTGTCGCTTCCGCCAATCTGAATGATCATGTCAAGGCGCTCTCTCTCTATCGCGCCGCTTTGACTTATGATCCTAAAAATGGTGCAATTCATCATAATTTTGGGGTTCTTCTGGAAAAGACCGGTGCCTATAACGATGCCCTTGCGGCCTTTGACCGGTCGCTTGAACTCCAACCGGATTTTCCTGAAGCCTACATCAATCGCGGTAACGTTCTGGATGAGCTTGGGGAGACTGAAGCAGCGCTGGCGATGTACGATGAAGCGATGCGCCGGAAGCCGGACTCCTCTGATGCCTGTTTCAATAAAGGGTATGCTTTGAATCGGCTCGAACGGTTTGACGAGGCACAGAGTTGTTTTCGCAAAGCACTGGAATCTAACGCTTCTGATGCCGCCAGCCTGAATGGACTCGGTTTTGCTCTGGCGGGTCTCGCCGGATTGAGTGAGGCGATTGATTTATATAGTCGGGCGATTGCCCAGGATCCGGGCAATCCGACTTATTACTATAATCGGGCCAACGCTTACAGCCGCCTGCATCAGGTTGAGTTGGCCCTGGCCGATTACGACGCGGTTTTAAGCCGTGATCCTGATTTTGGTGAAGCACTGGTTGAAAAGATTCTTCTGTTGAACGATAATGACCGGTCGCAAGAAGCTTTTGCTCTTCTTGACGCGGCTGATAAGACCTCCCCCGATAGTTCGGATCTCGCTTTTTACCGGGCTTTATTGCACGAAAAACGGGGGGAGTTGCAAGCTGCACTGGAGATGCTCGAAATCAGTCTTGCCCGTGATCCAGAATCGAATTACGCCCTGAACAATAAAGGGAATATTCTGATGGATCTCAATCGTATTGATGAAGCTTTAATCTGTTTTGACACCATATTACAGCGTGCGCCTGACTATACTCTTGCGCACTATAATCGCGCCTGCGTCTTTTCCCGTCAGGGACGAATGCAGGAGACCCTTGACGAGCTAGAATCCGTCTACAACCAGGATGCGCATCTGTTACAGGATGCGGTCACAGATCCCGACTTTAAATGGCTGAGCAACAATCCCTTTTTCCAGAAATTGACCGGCCTGAAACAGGGCTGAAGAAGAGTGAGCGCAAACCGCTTGACCGGATCTCTTTGCCGGTCTACGGCATGGTCTGCGCAAAGTGCGTCACCAGGGTGACAGCGGCTCTGCAGTCGGTTGCGGGAGTGCATGATGTTGATGTCCTCCTTGACCAGTCTCTTGCCCGGATCTCCTTTGACCCAAAGCAGTCTGGTCGGACCTTGTTTGAACAGGCTGTGGTCGCCGCTGGCTACAGTTGCCATCCTCTCCCTCCAGCCGAAGTTATGCCGGCGTCGGATGAATCGTCAGATGAGACGTGGGACGAATTTCGGGACGACGAAACGCCGCCGGAAGCTCCCCTCGAAGCGTATCAGTTCGAACATTTTCGTTTTGATGTGCGTGGGATGACCTGTGCGACCTGCGCGGCGACCATTGCCAAGCATCTGCAGATGACGCCTGGACTCTCTTCTGTAATGGTTAATTTTGCGGATGAAACGGCTACGGTCGATTTCGATCCGGCAATGACGACCCGTGAGCAGATATTTGAAGTTGTTGCAAAAACAGGTTATCAGCCGTTTGTCGATCGGACTGAAAAAAGTGATCAACTGGAGTCTTTACGCGAGTTGCGCTGGCTGATTTTTGCGACTCTTATCGCTCTGCCGATCCTCCCTTTGATGTGGTGGCAGCCGTTTGGCAACGCAACGCTTTATGTCATCATGGGGCTGGCAACGATTACGCAATTCTCCGCCGGACTCACATTTTATCGTGGCGCTTATCTCTCTCTACGTAATTTCTCTGCCAATATGGATGTTCTGGTTGCCCTCGGAATTACGGCGGCTTATGGATATTCGATGTTGGCAGCCAATCATCTCGGCGGTCTCTCCGGGGAAGTTTTTTTTGAAACCAGCGCCATGCTGATCATGTTTATCCGGTTTGGTAAATGGCTTGAAGCCCGCGCCAAAGGGAAGGCGAGTCAGGCTTTAAATCAACTCTTGTCGTTACAGGCTGATATTGCAACGGTTCTGGTCGATGGGGTAGAGCGTCGGGTTCCCCTTTCTGAGGTCAAGGTCGGCGATCGGATTATTGTTCGACCGGGTGAAAAAATTCCGGTCGATGGTACTCTTCTGGAGGGGCGCACTTCTGTCGATGAATCGATGCTGACCGGTGAACCGGTTCCGGCGGTCAAGGGGCCGGGGGATGCTCTCACCGGGGCGACGGTCAATGGATCCGGCCGGTTGGTTATGCAGGCATCCCGCGTCGGTGACGAAACGGTGTTGGCGAGTATCGTCCGAATGGTCGCAAAAGCCCAGGGTGACAAGGCGCCGATTCAACGCATGGCTGATGCCGTTGCAAACTGGTTTGTGCCCGCCGTCGTTTTAATCTCTGCCTTGACCTTTTCGGCATGGATTGTAAGCGGGGCTGAATTTGTTTTCGCTTTTCGTATGGCGGTGGCGGTTTTGGTGATTGCCTGCCCTTGTGCACTCGGGCTGGCGACACCGACGGCGATTATGATCGGGAGCTCTATCGGATTACGGTCCGGTATCCTGATTAAAAAGGCTTCTGCTTTAGAAAATATTGCCCGGATCGATATTATGCTGTTTGACAAGACCGGCACTCTTACCGAAGGGAAATTTCGGGTGACCGATGCTGTCCACGCAGAAGGGTTGACCTCTGCTGAACTGTTGACTTTGGCATCGAGCGCGGCACAGGTCAGTCAACACCCCCTCTGCGTTGCTTTGGTTGAGCGGGCGGAGGTAAAGAAAATCATTCTGCAGAGACCGCAGGATGGTGAAGAGATCGGCGGTTATGGGGTGCGCTGTACAATAGAAGGTGTGACCGTTTTGCTTGGCAGCAGTAACTTAATGGCAGAGGAGGGGGTCAGCCTCAAGGGGATGTTGGTGATAGGCCAGGAACTCGCCACTGAGGGGAAAAGCCTGATCTTCGTCGCCCGATCCGGACAGCTTCTCGGTCTTATCGCACTGCGTGATAAACCGCGTGAAGGGGCTGGTGAAACGATCACTGCCTTGCATCAGATCGGCATCCCTTCTGTTATGTTGACCGGTGATCGTAAAGAGGCGGCAATGGCCACTGCCGATCGTCTCGGAATTGAACGGGTCGAAGCCGAAGTTCTTCCCGATCAGAAGCAGGAGATTGTCCGGCGGTATATCGAACAGGGGTATCGCGTCGGCATGGTCGGAGACGGAATCAATGATGCACCGGCGCTTGCGCAGGCCGACGTCGGCATCGCCGTCGGTTCCGGAACTGATGTGGCCAAAGAAGCGGGTGATATTGTTCTGGTAAACGGGAATATGCGTGATGTGGTGCGGGCAGTTCGCCTCGGGCGAAAAACTCTCTCCAAAATCAAACAGAATCTGTTCTGGGCCTTTATTTTTAATATTATCGGTATTCCAGTTGCCGCCGGTCTCCTTTATCCCGCCTTTGGTCTCTACCTGAAACCCGAATATGCCGGATTGGCCATGTCTTTTTCGAGTGTGGCGGTTGTTTCAAACAGTCTGTTACTGAAGCGGTTCGCTCGACGTCTGAAAAAACCGGAAGGGTGCTGAAGATGCGCCGATATTGCCTGGACGGATCGGACTGTCTCTGGCATCTGCTGTCGAATCTTCTCAGCAGTCCGTCATTTCTTACCGTGGGGAGGGGTTATGCCTGCTGAATTAGAACGTTCGCGCAAATTTTCCAAAGAAGTTATCGAATATATGCTCGGGAAGGGGAAGGTTTTGATTGTAACACATGACAATCCGGACCCCGATGCCCTGGCAGCGGCCTTTGCTCTGCGGCATCTGATTGAAGTCAAGGCACATAAGCAGGCGGTGATCGCTTATTCAGGAGTCGTTGGCCGGGTCGAAAACCGTGAGCTGATTAAAATATTCAATATCATAACGTCCCGGCTCGAAGATCTCGATCTGGACGAATACGGCGTTGTCTGTATGGTCGACACTCAGCCCGGCACCGGCAATAACTCTTTTCCGCGCGACCGGGATGTTCATATCGTTGTCGATCATCACTCGCTGCGTGAGCAGACAAAATTGTGCCGGATTTATGATGTTCGTGATGAGTATGGTGCGGCGGCAACGATACTCTATGAATATCTGCTTTGTCAGGAAGTTTATGTCGCCACCAAACTGGCTACGATTCTTTATTACGCGATTAAGTCTGAAACTCAGGACCTCGGTCGTGAATGGGGGCCCGCCGATCGAACCGCCTATCTCAATCTGCTGCAATTAAGCAACAATCGATTGCTGTTCCGGATTACCCAGGCCAAGGTTCCGGCAGAATATTTTACTCTGTTTAATCGAGCGATCGAAAATGCCCGACAGTACGGCTCGGTTCTTGTTTTTAATCTATTTGATATTAATACGCCGGAGACGATCGCTGAAATGGCTGATTTCCTCCTTCGTATGGAGGGGGTCGATTTTGTTCTCGGAATCGGTCGTCATGATGAGAGTGCGGTGTTATCGTTACGAACAACTTCTCATGAGGTGATTGCCGGTGATCTTTTACGTACTGTCATCGGTGATCTCGGCACAGCCGGCGGACATGCCATGACAGCCGGAGCCCAGGTGAAGCCGATGCGTGGTAACGGTAACCTGCTTTACGAATTTGAACAGACCATGACCAAAAGATTGCTTAAGGCGCTCGATCTGCCGAATTGTAAAGGGAAAGGGCTGGTGATTGAAAGTGGACGTTAATCACGTTTTTACTGAAATCCTTGATAATACAAGGGGACCTTATCCTGTTTTACGTGGTCTCATGCGCAATATTTGTCTCCTTGTTCTTTTTTCTCTGGTCTTCACCTCCTCGGCCGTCGCCTCCATAGAGATTGCATTACGGGGTGAAGAACCGGTCGTTATTGATGAAATCTATCATCGCGATGGTCTGATTTATATCCCCCTCGATGACTTGCTCTCTGCGCTTGCTCTCGATGGCGATTGGGATTCGATCAATCACGTTTATCGGATTCAGTCTGACCGCGGCACCGCCATTATCTCCCCCGGCAGTCATTTTATGCGGATCGGTGAACGCTTTATCCCTCTGCAGGAGAAGCCGCGTTTTATCGATAATCGTCTGCGGGTGACGGAAAATTTTGTCGTCAAAAACCTCTCCTCTCTAGTGTCGACGCAGCTCTTCTATCGTAATATTGACCCAGCAACGCCCCGCAAGGGGGGAGATGATTCAGCTCTCGATCGTCTCTTCTCTTTTATGGTTAAAAAGAAAAAACCGGCGAATGCCGCAACCCTTCGCGCTGTCGGTCTCGATCCGGGGCATGGGGGGTTCGATACTGGATCGATCGGACTCAACGGTTTCAAGGAGAAGGACGCGACACTGGCTGTCACGTTGCAACTGCAGAGAATCGTCAAGATGAATCTTGGTGTCCCGGTCTATCTTTCGCGTAATGACGATTATGCTCTCTCGCTTGAAGATCATCTTCAACCGGCAGCTGAACCGGATGTTGATGCCATGCTCCTGTTGCATGCTCAGGCAGCCTTTAGTCCCGTCCCTTCTGGTATTTATCTTTATATCCGCAGTGATGAAGAGTCGAAGGTGGATGGGGACAGTCTACGCCTGGCTACAGCTCTGGCAAAAGCGCTGCGTGAAGACGGGTTGACGGTGCGCGACATTGTCACCGCACCGTTATTGCCCCTTGGTCGCGGGGATCTCCCAACCGTTTTGATTGAGATGGGCTATCTTAGTCACGAAGAGGATAGTCTGTTGCTGATGAAAGAAGAGGGGCAGGTTCGTCTGGCGACCGCTCTGTTTAATGGTCTGAAAGCTTTTGGACTGGAAGGTAAAGGGATTTAATTAATGAATGAAAAGAGTATTCGCGCCGATGGCAGAGGTGCGACCGATCTGCGCCCGGTACAGTTTGAATGTGGTTATACCCGCTATGCGGAAGGGTCTGTTCTGGTCTCTTTTGGTGCGACCCGGGTGCTCTGCAACGCTTCGGTGGAAGAAAAAGTTCCACCTTTTTTACGCGGGCAGGGGAGAGGGTGGGTTACCGCCGAATATTCTATGCTCCCCCGAGCGACGCATACCCGTAATTCGCGCGAGGCGGCTATCGGCAAGATTGGCGGCCGCACCTATGAGATTCAGCGCCTGATCGGCCGTTCCCTGCGGGCAATTGTCGATCTTGACAAACTCGGTGAACGTTCGATTTTGATCGATTGTGATGTTATTCAGGCTGATGGTGGAACGCGCACCGCTTCGATTACCGGCGCTTATGTTGCTCTCTCTCTGGCTGTCAACGGGCTGATCAAGCAAGGTTTACTCGCTGAATCACCTCTGCTTGATACGGTTTCGGCGATTAGCGTCGGTATTGTTGATGGTCAGGCGTTGCTCGATGTCGATTATTCAGAAGACTCGCAAGCTGATGTTGATATGAACTATGTCATAACCGGTGACGGTCGTTTCGTAGAGGTTCAGGGGACCGCCGAAGAGGTCCCTTTCACTATTGCTGAAATGGACGCTCTGCGCACTCTGGCTCTTGATGGCTGTGCCCGATTAGCACTCCTTCAACAACAGGCTCTGCTGCGGTGATGCGTGATCTGGTGATTGCGACCCGTAATCCGGGTAAACTTCGAGAGATTCGCGAACTGTTAAAAGAGACCTCTTTTAATATTCTTGGGCTCGATGCGTTCCCGGATGCACCTGAGGTGGTTGAAGATGCTGAAACTTTTGCCGGGAATGCCGAAAAGAAAGCTGTGAGCATCGCCACGCATACCGGTTGTCTGTCCCTGGCTGATGATTCGGGGCTGACCGTCGATGCTTTGAACGGGGCTCCCGGAGTCTTGTCTGCCCGGTTTTCAGGTGAGGGGGCGACAGATTCCAGCAATAACTCTAAACTGCTCGAACTGCTTTTCGGTGTCGTGACGTCCGACCGCCAGGCGGCCTTTCATTGTGCTATGGTTCTGGCTGAACCGGGGGGCGTGACGTTCCATTTTTCCGGTCTTCTCAAAGGGGTTATCCTGCACGACTTTCAGGGTGATGGCGGCTTTGGTTACGATCCGCTTTTTCTGGTGCGAGAATACGGCTTAACTCTGGCTCAATTGCCGTTGGAAACTAAAAATCGTATCAGTCATCGCGGCCAGGCTCTACGCGCTCTGCTGCACAGATTAGAAAAAATGGATTGAATCGATATTGAAGCGGCACAAAAACTTTTCAATTCAACTGCGGCGTTACCGCAGTCAGCTACAGAACATGACCTGACTGACAAACAGGGCCTTTAGTTGGCCTTGACTTTTAAAGTGGCGGATGCTACAAAACCTGCGCTTTTAAACGATTTGAATACGAGGAGATTGACACATGGAAAAGACATTCGCAATTATCAAACCTGACGCTTTTGCCGCAGGGAGCGCCGGTAAAATTCTCGCCCGCATTTATGCCGAAGGTTTTAAGGTTGTCGGAATCAAAAAACTCTACATGAGTAAAGTTGAAGCAGAAGGCTTTTATTACGTCCATAAAGAGCGCCCTTTTTTTGCTGAGTTGACCGAATTTATGAGCAGCGGCCCTTGTCTGGTTATGGCTCTTGAAGCCAAAGGCGCAATCAAAAAGTGGCGTGATCTCATGGGTGCTACGAATCCGGCTGAAGCGGCAGAAGGGACTCTGCGCAAAGAGTTCGGCACCAATATTGGTGAGAATGCAACCCACGGCTCTGATGCTCCGGAAACAGCCGCTTTTGAAATTCCCTACTTTTTCTCCGGGCTGGAACTGATATAGTACCCTAAAACCTATAATCTATCGCATCTTGGCTGGTTCTTTGTCGCGCCAACTGCGTTATGACCAACGCTGATTAGTTACGGCTAGGCAACCTTGGTCATGCCTTGTTGGCACACCAAACTCCTGCGCAATATTACGACATTTTATGGGTTACAGGGTACTGGTCGACGAATCATCACTTATACCGTGACCCAATGGGGACAGGATAACATCCTGTCCCCATTCTTTATGATGACGTTGCTAAAAATCCGTTCTACGGTGATTTTCAGCGTCTCGATCTTAACGTGTGACTTTCCCTCTGGAGAAACAGCAGCTCTTTTGCAGATACCTCCTTTTGGACAACATTAAACATGAACAAGTCTTCACTCGTTCAGGCGATCATCGAACAGCTGAATTGTGATTATCTGTCGCTGCTTCATGCGGCGCAAGCAGCTCATCTTACAGCAACAGATCCTGAGAACAGCCCGGATAATAAATACGAGACTCTGGCTCTTGAATCCTCTTATATCGCCCAGGGGCAGGCGAATCGGGCGGTGGAAATACGGCTGGCACTCGATCTTTATCGACAACTGTCGCTACGGCATTTTAATAATAACGATTGTGTCTATATGACGGCTCTGGTCGATATTGAATCGACAAACGGCTGTCGCCGCCGTCTATTTCTAGGACCGGCAGCTGGCGGGTTGAAAATCGTTATTGAAAACAGCACAGTGGTTGTGATGACCCCTGATTCGCCATTAGGGAGAGGCTTGCTCGGCAAGGAGGTCGGTGACACAATCGAGATTGTCGTCGATAACGTTTTGACCGAATATGAACTCCTCTCGTTATCCTGATCACACCCCGCCTTTTTCTATTGCAAATTTCCTTTTTTTGCTTCTGTTTAAAGTTTAAACTGTTGAGCTGATGAACCTCTTCGTTTATAGTTACAGGTCTTATAAAAAGTGCGATTAAGGATATGATGAGCGATCTGAAAATTGACATAAAAAGTCTGACACCTGAAGCACTTGTGCTTTTTTTGAACGGGCTCGGAAAAGAGAAATTTCGCGCCGGGCAGATTCTGCGCTGGGTCTACAAGCGTGGTGTCACTGATTTTGCCGAAATGACGGATCTGGCTAAGGAGTTCAGGGCAGAATTGCAAAAAAGGGCGTTTGTATCCGATTGGAATCCGGAACATATTGAAATCAGCCGTGACGGTACAGAAAAATATCTGTTTCGGCTCAATGACGGTGAATCGATCGAAACGGTGCGGATTCCGATGGAGAGTCATCGCTCAACAATCTGCGTTTCGACTCAGGTTGGCTGCGCTATGCAGTGTGAATTCTGTCTGACCGGTCAGTTTGGCCTGACCCGGAATCTGACTGCCGAAGAGATTGTTAATCAAGTCTGTGCGGCGATGAAACGCGGTCCGGTGAATAACGTTGTTTTTATGGGGATGGGTGAACCGTTAAACAATCTGGAGAACGTTATAACCGCGTTGAAAATATTTTATTCAGAGGCGGGTCTCGACTTCAGTCCGCGAAAAGTGACGGTCTCGACTTCCGGTCTGGTGCCGCAGATGCTTGAATTCGGCACCCGAATTCGTGCAAATCTTGCCGTTTCATTAAATGCGACGACGGATGAGGTGCGAGATCGTTTGATGCCGATCAATAAACGTTATCCTCTAAAAGAGTTGATGGCCGCCTGTCGCAACTACCCGATGGTTCCCGGACAGAGGATCACTATCGAGTATATTCTGATCAAAGGGGTCAACGATTCCCTCGATGATGCCAGACGAATGGTTAAACTGTTACACGGCGTGCGGTCCAAGGTGAATCTTATCCCTTACAATGAGCATGAAGGGTCTGCTTTCAAATCACCGGATCTCAAGAATATTGAACTCTTTCAGCGTTATCTGCTTGATCGCGATATTGTCGCCATTCGTCGAACCAGCAAGGGAGAGGATATCTCGGCGGCCTGTGGCCAGTTGAAGGGTAGACTTGAAAAAAAACAGTTTTGATGGTTGTGTCACTATGACAAGAAGGGGCTAAACAATGATAATTGGCGTCATTGGCGGGAGTGGTCTGTATGAAATTGAGGGATTGACAGATATTGAAGAGGTGAAGGTTCAGACCCCGTTTGGAGACCCTTCGGATCTCTATATCACCGGAATTCTGAACGGTGTCAAACTGGTATTTTTGCCTCGTCACGGTCGTGGGCATACCTTCTTGCCGTCTGAAGTTAATTACCGGGCGAATATTTTCGGCATGAAAAAACTCGGGGTGGAGCGGATTATCTCCGTATCGGCGGTCGGCAGCATGAAGGAAGAGATCGTGCCGGGTCACATTGTTATCCCTGATCAGTTTTTTGACAGAACGCAAGGAGAGCGCGCTTCTACTTTTTTCGGTAACGGTCTGGTGGGGCACACACAATTTGCCGATCCGGTCTGTGCAGATATGGCGACTCTTGTCTACGAAGCCGCCGTAGAAGCTGGCGCGACGGTGCACAAAGGGGGGACTTACATCTGTATTGAGGGCCCAAACTTTTCAACCCGGGCTGAATCGAATATCTATCGCAGCTGGGGGGTCGATATCATCGGTATGACCAATATTCCGGAAGCGCGCCTGGCTCGTGAAGCTGAAATCTGCTATACCACAGTGGCGCTGGCGACCGATTATGACTGCTGGTACGCGGGGCACGATGATGTGTCGGTCGATGCGGTGATCGCTGTCATCAAACAGAATGTTGCAACGGCCCGCAATATTATTAAAATTGCTGCGGGCAAGGTTGCGAAGTCACGCCCTTGTCCCTGTGGTGAAGCTCTTAAATTTGCGCTGATGACCAGTCCTGATAAAATTTCCGGGAAGATTCGCGAAGAGCTGGATATTTTGATTGGTAAATACTTGAATTAAAAAGCTTAATTGTTGATTCAATCGATGTTTTGATATAGGTTGGTAAAAAAGAGAGAGAATTTATGAGTATCTTAGTTGTCGGCTCGGTTGCATTTGATTCCATCGAGACCCCTTTCGGCAAGGTTGAAGAAGCTTTGGGTGGGTCAGCTACCTATTTTTCCACTTCAGCCAGTTTTTTCACCGACGTTAATCTGGTGGCTGTCGTTGGTGATGATTTTCCGGATGAGCACCGGCAGATGCTGGCGCAGCGCAATATCGATCTGGCCGGATTACAGACCGCGCCCGGGGCTACGTTTCGCTGGAAGGGGCGGTACGGTTTCGATTTAAATGAGGCCCAGACTCTCGCTACGCAGTTAAACGTGTTTGAAAATTTCAGCCCGCAACTTCCTGAACATTTTAAAGATTCCGAGTTTGTGTTTCTGGCGAACATCGATCCCGAGCTGCAGCTTGATGTGCTTAAACAGGTCCGTAATCCAAAATTAATCGCCTGTGATACCATGAATTTCTGGATCGGCGGTAAACGTGAACAACTCTTGAAGACCCTTGAGCATGTCGATATTCTGATTATCAATGAAGGGGAGGTTCGTCAACTTGCTGATGAACCGAATTTACAAAAAGCCGCCCGGATTGTTCTGGCGATGGGGCCGAAGAGTCTGATCGTCAAACGTGGTGAATATGGCGTGATCATGTTTACGGCGCACTCTGTTTTCTCGGCTCCGGCGGTACCGCTGGAAGAGGTGTTTGATCCGACCGGCGCTGGCGACACCTTTGCTGGCGGTTTTTTTGGTTATCTCGCCTCGACCAAAAATCTTTCGAATGCGAGTATGCGTCAGGCGGT
>JACUTX010000311.1 GCA_014859615.1 Desulfuromonadales bacterium
GACCGACTTGAGGGGCTTGTTAATGAACTGCTTCACTTTGCGACATTACCGCCTGCGATCAGACGCCCTGACGATATTGGCAAAGTTCTTCACGACACGCTTTTTTTGGTTCAGAAACAGTGTGAAAATGCGGGGGTCGATCTGGTTGAAGAGATTTTTGACCCCCTCCAGAAGATTCCGATCGATCCGGATAAACTTAAACAGGCTTTTTTGAATCTGCTGAACAATGCGATTGATGCCATGCCGGACGGTGGCAAGCTGAGGGTGGTTGTTGAACCCTGTGCGCAAGGAGTTCGGCTGATCATTCAGGATACCGGCTCGGGGATCGATGCAGAATGTCTCAATAATATCTTTGAACCTTTTTTTACCACCAAAGGGGGTGGTTCCGGCCTCGGTCTTGCAATCACTTACAATATCATTTCTGATCATGGTGCATCGATCGAAGTTGAAAGTCGTCAGAACGAGGGGACAACCTTTGTTCTGGTCTTTCCGGCTGATCCGGCTTGCAAGTTTGACGATCTTCTTCTTGCTTAGGAAGTGGCGCAAATCCGCCACTTTCGTGTTGTCAGCTCTCTTTATTTAACTCTCCAGCGTAAAAAAGCGCTGCTTTTGCCTTGCCGGGTGTTAGGGGTCTCTCTTGGAAAAAATATTAATTGTCGATGATGAAGCGTTTATCCGTGAGAATCTGGAGCGAATTCTTACCGAGGATGGCTATCGACCTTTTTCGACCGAGAGTCCCGAAGATGCAGTCAGACAGGTCAATGAAGAGGAGATCGATCTGGTCTTTCTCGATCTGAATCTCGGATCGACCAGCGGACTGGATGTCTTGCGACAGATGAAGGAGGTCGACCCCGGCGTGCTGGTGATCATCATCACCGGTTATGGAACCGTTGAGAGCGCTGTCGAAGCGATCAAGATGGGCGCTTATGATTATATCAAGAAGCCGTTTCGAGCCGATGCGATTCGTCTGATCGTCCGCCTGGCGCTTGAGACGCAGCAGTTGCGGCGCGAAGTTCGCAAGTTAAGGCGGGAGAGCAAAGACCCGAATCTGCTTGATGAATCAGAAATGGTCGGTTCCAGCCAGGAGTTGATGCAGGTTTACCGTCAGGTGCGTGAAGTGGCGAAACACGAGACGGCAACGGTCCTGATTACCGGAGAGAGTGGTACCGGCAAAGAGCTCGTCGCCCGTGCCATTCATAATCTTTCTCCGCGCAGCGATAAACCGTTTGTTGAGATAAATTGCGGATCTCTCCCTTTTAATCTGCTTGAAACCGAACTGTTCGGCCATGAAAAGGGGGCCTTTACCGATGCCAAGAATCGCAAACTCGGACTGTTTGAAGAGGCAAACGGGGGGACGATCTTTCTCGATGAAATCGGTGAGATGGATCTGAATCTGCAGGTTAAACTGCTGCGGGTTCTGGAAGATCGCAAAATAAGACGACTCGGCGGGACACGCAATATTGAAATCGATGCCAGAATTATTGCCGCGACCAACCGTGATGTAAAAAGTGCCTTAGAGGAAAAAGTCTTTCGTGAAGATCTCTACTATCGAATCAATGTTTTTCCGATTCATATTCCGCCTCTGCGTGATCGACGTGAAGATATATTGCCGTTGCTCGATTTCTTTATTCATCGATTCAGTCGAAACTTTAACAAGAAAATCCGTGAGGTTTCACGAGACGCCCTTGATCTGTTTAAACGCTACTCCTGGCCGGGGAATGTACGTGAACTGCGTAATGTGATCGAACGGATCTGTATCATGCAAAATGAGGCCGTAATTCTGCCGGAGCATCTTCCGACTGAGATCTGGGGGGGAGCGCCGATGACTGAATCGGGTTTGAGTTTTGAAATTCCTTCGGAGGGGATCTCACTTGAGAGTCTGATTGAGGATATTGAAAAGAAGTATATCGAAAAGGCACTGGAGGTTAGTGGCGGCAATGTGGCAAAAACTTCAAGAATTTTAAATGTCCCCCGCGGTACGCTGCGATACAAGCTGGGGAAATATAATCTTGACTCAGAATAATCATTCAGGTCGAAAATAGCCAGATGTGGTAGATTTTAGCCATATCTTCTCATTTGTGAGTAGAACGGTGTTTTTGTAAGTCTTGAATTTATTATAAAAAACAGATAGTTATAGTTTAAGTCTCTCTTTAGGAAGTTGGCGTGTAGTTTGCTTTGAGACAGTAGGTCGACGTAATTTAAACAGCAAAAGCAGTAAAGAGCTTGAAAGAGTTTATGATTCGGCCGCCCCCCGGTCGGATCACTTTCGCCCCATTCCAGCCCTCCTTCGGAATGGGGCATTTTTTTATTCACCTCCACTGCTCTTGCTCGACCAGATCTATGACTCTGTGTATACTCTTGAATATAATCATGATTAATGTCTTTTCAGGAAGAGAGTGATGTTATGCGTCGATTCAAGCACTATTTATTACTTCCCCTATTGTTTCTCCCTACAATCTGCTTCGGCAGCGGCCTTGAAGAGCGTGTGCAGGAACATACCTTTAACAATGGATTGAAATTACTGGTTGTTGAACGTCACGCCTCGCCGACGTTCTCCGCTTATATAACACTGGGGGTCGGCTCGGTTCATGAAACCGACCGTACCCGTGGCGTTGCTCATCTGCTGGAGCATATGCTGTTCAAAGGGACAAAGACGCTGGGGACAATCGACTACGAAGCGGAGGAGAAGGTCTTGCAGCAGATTGAGG
>JACUTX010000312.1 GCA_014859615.1 Desulfuromonadales bacterium
CCGCCACCACGCAAGGGATTGACAATAAACATGTGAGCCGTCGCTTCGTTGACTTTTTGCATCGGGGCCCGACTGTTAGCTGCTTCCAGCTTTTGCAGAGCGCTGGCAAGATGACGAGGATCACCACAGAGTTTGGCCCCCCCTTCGTCGGCCAGATACTCACGCGAGCGGGAGATCGCCATCTGCACCAGCATAGCGGCGATCGGCGCCAGAATCATCATCGCGATCATCGCAACCGGATTTCGATCCTCATCACTACGACCGCCAAAGATCAGCGACCACTGTGCCATATTGGCCATAAAAGAGATTGCACCGGCAACCGTGGCGGCGATTGAGCCGATCAGAATATCACGGTGCTGAACATGACTCAGCTCATGTGCCATCACTCCGCTCAACTCCTCACGGCTTAGAATTTCCATCAGCCCTTCAGTCGCTGCAACCACCGCATGCGCAGGGTTGCGACCAGTGGCAAAGGCGTTAGGTGCCGATTGCGGCAACAGGTAAACCTTCGGCATGATCATGTTGTTGCGCTGACAGAGATCGCGGACGACATCATAGAGCAAACCACTGGTTGTCTCTTTGCCGCGATACATCTTGATTACAATCTTGTCGGAGAACCAGTAACTCCCCAGATTCATCACTCCGGCAAAAATCAGCGCCATCAATGCGCCGCTCTGGCCGCCCAGGGCACCCCCGGCAAAGACCAGAATCACGGTTAAAAAGGTCATCAATCCGACGGTTTTCAATCTGTTCATCATTGCTCCTCTTTTAAAAAACAGCCTTCGTTCGAGGCCGTTTTCAGTCTCACTTGTTTGGCAATGTAATCGCCGTTTTTTTGAAATCAAGAGGGGAAAAAGAGAGACGACGCAAAAAAACTCGCCCCGAACAGGAGTAAGAAAGATACGCTTATTTGTCTGGCGACTGTGCGAGCGAAGGTCTGATTATCCCAATACGGATCCGATCGGAAGCGATTGCCCGCGCAAAAAATCAGCGGCAGACAGACGCTTTTTGCCGGGGAGCTGCAATTCACCGATCCGAATAGCCCCTTCGCTGCAGGCAACAACGACTCCGCTGGCATCGGCTGACAACACCGTCCCCGGTTTTCCGCCCCCTTCGCACAGCACAGTTCTGGAAATCTTCAGTGTCTCACCATTTAAAAAAGTGTAAGCACCTGGCCACGGAGCGAGACCGCGCACCTGGTTGTGCACGGCGATTGCTGGCCGATCCCAGTCGATCAACCCCTCTTCTTTTTTCATCATCGCGGCATAACTGGTAAAGTTATTGTCCTGCTTTTCGGCAACCAGAGTCCCGTTCAGCAGCTTGACAAGCGTCTCGTCCATCGCCTCACGGCCAACCAGAGCGAGGCGATCGTACAGCTCTCCGGCCGTCTCGTTCGGACCGATCTTTATCTTTTTTTTCACCAGCATATCACCCGTATCGAGACCGATATCCATCTGCATGGTGGTTACACCGGTCTCGGTTTCGCCATCAACCACCGCCTTGTTGATCGGGGCGGCACCGCGATACTTCGGCAAGAGGGAAGCGTGGACATTGATACAGCCGAAACGGGGGAGATCAAGAATGGACTGCGGCAGAATCTGCCCATAGGCGACCACAACAATCAGATCGGGGGCAAGAGCCTGAAGTTCGGCCACCGCTTCCGGCGCGCGGAGTTTGAGTGGCTGAAAGACCGGAATATCGTGCTGTTGAGCCAGCTCTTTCACCGGGGGCGGGGTAAGTTTATTGCCGCGTCCCTTCGGGCGATCCGGCTGGGTATAGACCCCGACCAGGTTCAGTCCGGCATCGATCAGACCGCGCAGGGTTTCGAGTGCAAAATCAGGGGTCCCCATGAAGACGGTCCGAATCTCTTGCGCCTTCACAGCTGTTCCTCCATCTGCTCGAGAATTTTCGGATATTTTTTCTTAAACAGACCCCGTTTCAAAGGGGAGAGACGGTCAACAAACAGAATGCCGTTGAGGTGATCGATTTCGTGTTGAAAAGCGACAGCGAGAAGACCGTCGGCTAAGATTGTCTGCTTAACACCGTCAAGATCGAGGTAGCAGACCGTCACCTCTTCATTACGCTTCACCTTGCAGTAGTAACCGGGGACCGAAAGACACCCCTCTTCTTCAAACGATTCGCCCTGTGCGGCGATGATTTCCGGATTAATGGCGGCAATCAGCTGCGGCTCTTCGTCGCGGCCGCTGCAATCGAGAACGATCAATCGCTTCGAAACCCCGACCTGAGGCGCGGCGAGTCCGACCCCCGGTGCCGCGTACATCGTCTCAGCCATATCGTTGACCAATTGCCGGATCGCAGCATCAATATCGATAATCGGTTCCGACTCTTTAGCCAGAACCGGTTCCGGGTAGTGATAAATCTTCATCAGGGACATATCGGAAACTCACTTCGGGTTGACAAGTAACGCCGCTCGCATTCAGGACGCATCGTGATCATACGGTCGCCCCAACCGAAAGTCAACTCCCGGCCATACTCAAACGGCGGCGGCATTAAGCTTTGTGATGGTCGTTTTGTGGTGCACAAAAGAAAAGGCCGCCTGAAGGGGGCGGCCGTAAAATAGGGGTCTGCAGATCAAAAAAAAGCTGAATTTCGGCATCAACTCTGGCGGATCCGTCTCTCTTTAAGATAAAGGAGTTGCGACACGAGAAGAATAGAACCATAGACCGTTAACATTCCGAAGAAACT
>JACUTX010000313.1 GCA_014859615.1 Desulfuromonadales bacterium
CCCAGCATCATCTGAGTGAGATGGAAAATGGCAAACGCGGGATCGGTAAAGAACGAATAAAGGGGTCAAATCTGCCGTTGGCTTTTATCGGGAAGCACGATACCAATTAAAACTCGAGTCGACCACTGCGTATTGAATATCCTGTAGCCTGCCAAAAAAAATGTGGTGAGACCGCACTGCTCTTTTTGGTTCACCCGACTCTGGGGGAACAGGAGATGCAGGCGACCTGTCGTGCGGTAGAGAAGGTGATGGCGGCAGCGAGCCGCTGACATTGACTGCTCAAAAGCTTAAATTGGCCGTTGATGCAATCAGATCAGGTCAAAGGCAAGGCGTCTCTCGCAGAGCCCGCAGAGAAGCAGAGAAAGGCATAAATTTTTTTTGGTTCAAGCAGGAACAGGTCATTAAGGTTTCCTCTGCGACCTCTGCGATCTCGAGTGAACGCAGTGAACGGGCGAGAGTCGGTTTTACGGCGTCATTCCCGAAGCGTTTTTTGATCGGGAACCCAGCTCTTGTAAATTTGTGAAGGCTGATCCTCAAGAGTCTTTTTTTATTTTTAATTCCCATGTTTTCTGATGAAAATGCTATGATCCTTGCCGGTTAATGTTATTAAAAAAGTGATGAATATTGCGGCTATGTAATCGAAAGCAGATGTGGAGGGGAAATGCCCGAGGGGAAAAGCTTGGATCTGATGCTGTTGAAAAACAGATTCTTTAATTTGAGAATTATTCTGATTCTGCTGTTTAAAATCGTGGTGGTTGTCGCATCACTCTATCTCGCCTTTCTGGTCCGGTTTGATTTCCGTCTCGCCCCCGCCCAGCTCGAAATTTGCAGCCGGATTCTCCTGCCGATATTGATCATCAAGATCGCGGTCTTCTGGAGCATGGGGCTGTCGCGCGGCTGGTGGCGCTACGCCTCCCTCTCTGATGCGCTCGATATCCTCAAGGCGACACTCCTTGCCTCGCTGATTGTGACCATCTACCTGGTTTTGGTCTACCGCCTCGAAGGGATCCCCCGCTCGGTTATCCTGCTCGACTGGCTCTTTACCCTCTGTGCTCTGGCCGGTGCCCGCTTCTTCAAGCGGCTGGTGCGCGAGCGTTATCTGGAGTGGTTCCCTTTTCTCGGATCAAAGTTTGCTGATCATATCAATACGCTGATTATCGGTGCCGGCGAGACCGGGCAATCGATTGTGCGGGAGTTTCGCAAAAACGATCAGCTCAAGTACAAGCCGGTCGGCTTTATTGATGATGATCCGTATAAAGTCGGTGGCAGATTTCAGGGACTGCCGGTTTTGGGAACACATACAGAGATTACAAACGCCTGTCGTAAGTATGCAGTGGCCGAGATTATTATCGCCATCCCTTCGGCGACGGCGCAGCAGATGCGGACCATTGTTGAGAGTTGTCAAAAGAGTGGTGTGTTGTTCAAAACCCTCCCTGCGATTTCTGATCTGATCGACGGGAAGGTGAGTATCCAGCAGATCCGGGATGTCGATCTGAATGATCTGCTCGGGCGCAGGCCGATTCAGCTCGATACGACCCGGATCGAGAGATACCTGCTTGGCAAGACCATCCTTGTGACCGGAGCGGCCGGGAGTATCGGGAGTGAAATCTGCCGGCAGCTGACCCGTTTTTCCCCTTTGCGGATCATACTGGTCGATATGGCTGAGTCGCCGCTGTTTTATATTGAACAGGAGTTGCTCACCGAATATCCGAAGCAGAAGATAGCGTCCTACATCTGTGATGTGCGGGACAAGACGCGGACCGACGGCATTATTCGCGAGGTAAAACCCGATGTGATCTTTCATGCCGCGGCGTATAAACATGTGCCGATGATGGAGAGAAATCCGGCCGAGGCGGTGCATACCAATGTCGGCGGGACACGGATTGTCGCTGATGCCGCCGCCCGGTTCGGCGTAGAGACCTTCGTGATGATCTCTACCGACAAGGCAGTGAACCCGACCAATGTGATGGGGGCGACCAAGCGGGCGGCGGAGATCTACATTCAGAGTCTCGCGCAAGAGAGCGAGACCCGGTTTACCACGGTCCGGTTCGGTAACGTGCTCGGGAGCGCCGGAAGCGTGGTCCCGATCTTCAAGGAGCAGATCAAGAAGGGGGGGCCGGTGAAGGTGACCCATCCCGAGATTACCCGTTTTTTCATGACCATCCCCGAAGCGACCCAGCTGGTGCTGCAGGCCGGAAGCATGGGGAAGGGGGGGGAGATCTTTTTGCTCGATATGGGGGAGCCGGTGAAGATCGTCGATCTGGCCGAAGAGCTGATCCGCCTGAGTGGCTTTGTTCCGCATGAAGAGATCGAGATCGAGTTTACCGGCCTGAGGCCGGGGGAAAAACTGTACGAAGAGCTGCTGCTCGCCGGTGAAGATGTGCAGCCGACCGAACACGCGTCGATTCATATCGCCAAGGCTGGGCAGAGTGATAAGGTTGTGGTTCTGGCGCTGATGGAAGAGCTGTATCAGCTGCAGCGCCAGCTCGATCGGAAAGGTTTGGTGAAAACGCTGCAGAAGATGGTTCCTGAATACAGTCCTGATGTCAATTTCTGGTCCTGAAACAAAATCGATCGTTCTAACAAGGCTATAATTGGCCGCGATGAAAATCTGATAAAATCTGACAGGTCAAAGGCTGCCTCACGCAAAGCCGCGAAGAACGCAAAGAGGATCAAAAGCGGAATTTA
>JACUTX010000314.1 GCA_014859615.1 Desulfuromonadales bacterium
AAGGGGGGGCTCTGGCAGAAGATTCTTTACGTCATTGCCTAAAATGATTATATCGGGGAGCCAAAACTTTAAAAGCTCGATTCCGGCGAAGGTCATCGGGAAGCGAGCTTTTTTCTCAGTGCTGAATCGTTACTAAAAAATTTACAAATAGTTTTCGAGAAGTTATAATCACCATCTTTCGGGAGCAAAAGTCATCGCAACTTATCCGTTTTTACTTAAAAATTGCCCATAATGAAAATACTGCTGATCAACCCACCCAATTCCGGTCGCTCGATCCCTGAAGAGCGTTACGGCATCACCTCGGTCAAACAGATTTTCCGCGGCGAGCCGCTCGCCCTCGAAGTGCTGGCTGGAAACCTGGACGATCATGAGCTGCGGATTCTTGACCTCAAGGTCAACCCGGACGGACTGGAGGCCGAGCTAAGCGGTTTTACGCCGGACATCGTCGCCCTGACCGCCATGACCTGCGAGGCGCAGACCGTTCTTCGTCTGGCCACTCAGATAAAACAAAAACGGCAGACGACGGTTGTCGTCGGTGGCATCCATGCCTCTGCTGATCCGGATTTTTTCAACTGCGAACAGATCGACTGGATTGTTGTCGGCCTCGGTAAACAGAGTTTTTCAGAGCTGGTTCAAGCCCTGGAAACAAAAGTTGACCAGCGCATTCCCGGAGTCGCACGAACCGCACCTGGGACACCTTTGAGCTTTCAACCCCGAAAATTCAGTCGCAACGACCTGGCCGAACAGCACCCCCCCCGCTACGATCTGGTCGAACCGTATCGACCGCAATACGTTCTGCAGACCCTGGGACTGCAACTCGGGTTTGTGGCGTCAGCCGCCGGCTGCCCTTATGACTGTTCTTTCTGCTGCATTTCAGCGTTAACAGACGGACGCTACCTGACCGCCACAATTGCAACGGTGATCCGCGATATCCAGCAACTACAGACCCCGGTGATTCGCCTGGTCGATGCCAACACCTTTGGCAATCCGCAACACGCCCTGCAGCTTGCGGATGCCATTGAATCCGCCGGGATTAAAAAACAGTTTCTCGCTGATGTCCGCTCTGATACAGTCGTCCGGCATCCTGAACTGCTCAAGCGCTGGCAAGAGATCGGTCTGCGCGCCGTGGTCATCGGCTTTGAAGAGATTGACGACACCGCTCTGGGCGCCATGAACAAAAAGAGCAGTGCCGCGATCAACTTGCAGGCGATCGAGATCCTGCACCGGATCGGGCTGACGATCGTCGGGGACTTTATTATCTCCCCCGACTATACAGAGCAACAGTTTGACAAACTGGGTGACTTTGTGAAACAACAACAGATCAATCTGCCGATGCACACGATTCTGACCCCGCTGCCGGGGACCGACCTCTACCGGCAGCTGCGGGAAAAGATTATCATTCACGATCTTGACTATTATACCCTCACCAATGCGGTCCTTGCGACCCGCCTTGATGAAGAACTTTTTTACCAGCGCTACGCAGCCCTGTTAGCCGAGGGGCATCAATCCGCAAAGGTTTAATTATTCATGCCAGTCTATATTACCGACATTACCGCCTTTCTCCCTAACCCTGCGGTCGCCAATGATCAGATGGAACAGCTCCTCGGGATGGTCAATCAGCTCCCGTCGCGCACCAAAAGAATTATTTTGCGCAATAACGGCATTAAAAGCCGCCACTACGCCATCGATCCGGCGACCGGCGCTGTAACGCACACCAACGCCCAATTGGCCGCTGAAGCGATCCGGCGCCTGCAACCGTATGCTGATTTCAGTCCGGATCAGATCGAATGCCTCTGTTGCGGAACCTCGATGTCCGATCAGCTGATGCCCGGCCACGCCCCGATGGTACATGGCGAACTACGCAGTGCCCCGCTTGAGGCAGTGAGCACCGCCGGGGTCTGTCTAGCCGGAATTACCGCCCTCAAGTACGCCTGGATGAATGTTTCCAGCGGCCAGAACCGCAATGCGGTCGCGACCGGCTCGGAGGTTTCATCAAACGCCATGAAGGCGCGGCAGATGAAGAGTGTTGCCGTCGATAAAATTAACGAATTAGAGAGTAACAATGTCCTCTCCTTCGAGGAAGATTTTCTCCGCTGGATGCTCTCCGATGGTGCGGGCGCGGCCTTTTTAACGGCCGACCATCCGGGCCAGGGGAAGCTGGCGCTGCAGATCGACTGGATCGAAATCGTCTCCTTTGCCAACGAGCTGGAAGTGTGCATGTATGCCGGAGCCAATAAGCTCGCCGACGGAACTCTGCGCGGCTGGCAACATTACGACGGTCTGGAGGCGATTCAACAGGGGATTTTTAATGTCAAACAGGATGTCAAACTTCTGAATTCGGAAATCATTAAAACAGCGACCGAGCGAACGCTCCCCAGAATTATTAAGAAGCATGGTCTCAGGTCCGATCAGATCGACTGGTTTCTCCCCCACTACTCTTCCAACTACTTCCGCAAACCGCTGCAGGAGGGGATGATCAAGGTCGGGATGGATATCCCCGAAGAGCGCTGGTTCACAAATCTGGCCGAAAAAGGGAATACCGGTTCCGCTTCGATCTACATAATTCTTGAAGAACTGTTTCATTCAGGACGGCTGAAAAAAGGGGAGAAACTCCTCTGTTTCATCCCCGAGAGTGCCCGTTTTTCAATCGCATACATGCAGCTGACGGTCTGTTAGTC
>JACUTX010000315.1 GCA_014859615.1 Desulfuromonadales bacterium
CTTTTATGCTGACAAACCTCGGACGAATACTTCTGCTTTCTGCCCAGAGTCTCGGAGAGATGCTCTCTCTTTTGGTTGAAACTCTTTTTTACTTTAAGGAGGCGTTTCGCAACCGGGCAGCGATCGTTGCGCAACTTTATGAGGTGGGGGTTGGCACATTGCCGATTGCAATTCTTATGTCTCTGTTTATCGGGATGGTTCTCGCTCTGCAGACCGGATCACAACTCGCCTTACTCGGAGTCCAGGAGAAAATTGGCACGATCGTCGGATTGTCGATGGCAAAAGAGCTAGGGCCGGTGTTAACCAGTCTGCTGATCGCAGGGCGCGTCGGTTCATCCATGGCGGCCGAAGTTGGAGCGATGCAGGTCTATGAAGAGATCGATGCAATGCGGACGTTGGAAATCAACCCTGTCCGTTATCTCGCCATGCCAAGACTGATCGCATGCTTGCTTGCCGTCCCGATGCTGACCGTCTTCTCTTTTCTTGTCGGGGTCACCGGAGGTGCGGTGGTCAGCGATATCAATCCGGCGATCAATGTCCCGATGACGGTTTACTATGATGTTCTGACCCGTTCTCTTGATATGGCTGAAATTTTAAATGGTCTGGTCAAAGCGACTGTATTCGGCGGAATTGTCGCTCTTGTCGGTTGCTATGTTGGATTTAAAACCACCGGTGGCGCTCGGGGGATCGGTCGTGCAACCACCCGTTCCGTCGTAATGTCCTTTTTAATGATATTTGTTGCCGACTATTTTTTGACTCGCTTTATGATGTGATCGGAAGAAATATGTCTGATAAGACTGTAAATAAAGGTCAGCAAAAGGTCTCTTTTTTCCGACGCCTGACTCACTCCTTCTCGCAAATGACGGTGGAGACCAGTATCTCTCGCGAGGCGTATGAAACCTCACGGGGGATCGGAATTCAAATCAAGAATCTGTGCAAAAGCTTCAACGGTCAACCGGTACTGAAAAACATATCTCTTGAAATAAAGCCCGGCGAAATTTTTTCAATTATCGGTGCGTCCGGAACCGGGAAAAGCGTTTTGCTCAGACACCTTGCCAAACTGCTGAAACCTGATTCCGGGGAGATCCTGATCGATAATGAGAATATTAATTTTGAACCGGGGGTCATTGTTGAACAAAAATACCGGTACAGTATGGTTTTTCAGACATCTGCCTTGTTTAACTCCCTGACGGTCGGAGAAAATATCGGACTCTGGTTAAGGGAGAAAGATGTCCTTCCCGAACGACGCATTCGTCGTGTGATCCGTGATAAACTGCGTCTGGTTGGTCTCGAAGGGCGAGAGTCGATGCCGATTGCTGACTTGTCCGGTGGGATGAAGAAACGGGTTGCCATCGCCCGATCGCTCGCCATGAATCCCGATCTTATTTTTTATGATGAGCCGACCGCTGAGCTTGACCCGGTAACAACCGATGAACTCGCCCGAGTGATTAATAATCTTAAAGACAAGGTGAATCTCACCACGATTATTGTCAGTCACGACCTGAACTTTGCCCTTTATCTGTCCGACCGTGTTGCGATGATGCATGGGGGTGAAATTATTGAGGTGGGAACCCCGGACGAGATTAAAAAGAGTGCCAATCCAATTGTCCGGCGTTTTCTTTATACGACCACTAAGGGGATTCAAGGGAAGAGATAAGATGACCATTACAACTGAGCAGAAAGTGGGGCTGTTTTTTATTGTTGCCTTGATTATTTTGGCCCTGATTATTGAACTGGTTGAAAATTGGGACCCGTTTCGAAAACAAAATGCCTATTATACTCACTTCAATTCAGCAATCGGCCTGAAAGTTGGGGATCCTGTCCGAATGGCTGGTGTCGAAGTTGGTAAAATAGACAAAATCAGCATTGATGGCACGCGGGTTCGCGTCGACTTAAAAGTAGATGAAACGACACAAATCCGCACAGACTCTATCGCTCGCATCAGGCAGATGAATTTACTCGGTGGTCAGTTTCTCGGTCTCGATTTTGGTTCAGAAGCCAATACCGTCCTCCCGCCTGATTCCGGTATTATATCCGAAGAAGGGACGAATATTGATGAGCTGATTACCAGTCTGGATAAAAACCAGAAAGAGATGTTCGGTAAATTCAATAATCTGGCGATAAAAATCGAGAATGGTGAAGGGGTTCTCGGCATGTTAATGAGTGATGATGCGCTTGCGGATGAGTTAAAATCTACCTTTAACTCTCTGTCAAGAATTGCGTCAACTCTGTCGGATTCGAATGCGGCCAATGATCTGGTTCAAACCCTTGCTAATTTGAACAAACTCTCAGAAGGGCTGCGAAAAGGGGAAGGGACACTCGGTCGATTGATGACGGATGAGGAGTTATATGTGAATGTTAATAATACTTTTGTCGATCTGAGTGCTGTTGCAAAAAAAATCAATGAAGGAGAAGGGTTGTTGGCAAAATTGATCAGTGAAGAGGATCAGGTTTATGCAGATCTTCAGAAAACAATGGCCAGTCTTCGAATTATTGCGGGGAAAATTGAATCAGGGGAGGGGACTCTGGGTAAATTGGTCAATGACCCCAGTCTTTACTATGATGCCAAAACGACGCTTAACAAGGTTGAAAAAGCAGCCGACGGTCTGACCGATTCGGGGACGATCTCTGCTCTTGGTACTGTTGTCGGGACTCT
>JACUTX010000316.1 GCA_014859615.1 Desulfuromonadales bacterium
TCACAAACCGCTGTTGAATCCTCCGCGCTGAATCTCGTTGCGCAGAGCACTACGATTGCAGCGACCGATGCGGCACCAAAGAGCCTGGAGCGGCATTATCGGGTGACCGCTCTCGATGCTGTCGGGAATGAAAGCTCGTTTTCAGATGAGACCGTTATCACCTTCCCGGTCGCCCCGATCCGGGATCTGGTTCTGACCCGGATTGAAGAGGGGAGCCCGACCCTGACCTGGTCTGCTGGCGAAGCCGGTCTGGCGGGTTACATCCTCTATCGCAATGGTCAGCCTCTCAATGCAGACCCGACACAAGGGACCAGTTTTGCCGATGGTCTGTATACCTTAGGCTCTGTAACCTACGGAGTGGCGGCTGTCGATAGTCTCGGCAATCAGAGCCCGGTTCGTGAAGTGACTCTGCCGCAACTCTCCATCGGTGTTGCCGAAAATACCGTGCTGCGGCGTGGCCTGATCGAAAAACTCAAAGTTGAAATGACTTCACCCGGTTCGCTGACGGTCGACAGCCTGGAGCTGAAGGTCGGGAGTAATGATGCCAGCAATATGCCGGGGCCATTTGACCTGACCGCCAACCAGCCGTACCTGACCGAACTGTATGTTGCAACGTCGCTCGATGCACTGGTCGCTGTTCCGGTTCGCACGACCGCCGTATTAACTCCGGCGCCCGGTACCGAAGTGATTCTGATCAAGAGTCTGTTGGTCGATGTTACGGCATCCAATGCGGCTTTGGAGATCTTCAATGAGCCGCTGGTGCGCGGGACCGAATCGCAGGTGCAACTCAAGATCAATAACCTCGGCACCGCCCGGATGGATGTCGTCACCAGTGAAAACAGTGGCGCATCGAGTCAGGTTCTGGTTCGTATGCAGGATCAGGACGGCAATCTGCTGGCCGAAGGGCGTCTTGATCAGCGCTCCGGCGCTCTGGTTTACAACAGTTCCGGTTTTGCGACGGCCCGCATCGAGCCGGGCCAAACCTTCCTCACCGCCCCGATCACGTTTGTGGTGCCGGATAACGCGCCAACGCTGGTTCAGATCGAGGCTGAGATCACCAACACCTATTATCATTACGGCCAGGCCGAGCAGGTTAATGCTCCCGGCCTGAGTCAATCGATCGAAACCAGCATTATTAATGTTTCGTATGCAACCGTCGCGCAGGTTGCCAAAGATGTTTACCTGCAAGGTGAGCAGATTGAGATCAGCGGTCAGGCAACTCTTAACGCAACCGGCGATTCCGCAACCTATGTTCCGGTTGTGCTCGGGATATCGGTCGACGGCTTTGATCGCTCCTACACGGTCAGTACCGATGAAACCGGAGCGTTTCGTTACATCTTCAAACCAGCCAGCAATGAAGCCGGTACCTATAGCGTCTGGGCTTCGCATCCTGATTTTGTCGGTCGCTCGGTTCAGGATCGTTTTGACATCATCGGCTTGTGGCTGAACCCGGCCGCTTACAACCTGCGCATGTCCAAAAACAAGGTTGCCGATGTTCCGTTCAGCTTGACCAATCTCGGTGGTGCGCCGATCCAGGAGGTTGTTTTTGCGGTCGACGCATCGAGCGGTTTCTCCGCATCACTGCTCAATAGTGGTGATCCGGTATTGGCTGGCGACGAAGCGCGAAAGCTCAACCTTCGTATTGTCGCCGCTGCCGATGCCCCGGAAAACGGCTATGTCAACGTTGATATCACGACCGGTCCGGGTCTGCATGAACGGTTTATTGTTAATGTCTCGGCCTACGAAACTTTGCCGATGATCTCAACCACTCCATCCTATATCGATACCGGTCTGATGCGCGGCAAGCAGCAGATTCAGAGCCTGACCATCGTCAATAAAGGGCTGGGCATCCTGGAAAATGCGCGGATCGAAGGGCCGTCTACCGCCTGGATGAGCCTGATGGTCGATCCGGTTATCGGCAGCCTGAATGTCGGGCAGAGCGCAACCGTCGGCCTGCTGTTCCGGCCACCGGAAACGCTCACCCCCGGTATTTACGATGATCGTTTTGTGATTTATTCCGACAATCATATTCCATACACCTTTAATATCCAGGTGACGGTCACCAGCAGCGCCGTAGGCAACGCGCAGTTCAATGTTCTCAACGAACTGTATGAAGATGTCGCCAATGCCACGATCATCTTGCAACATCAGGTGCTGCCGGAGCTGTTTTACACCCTGAAGACAGGAACTGACGGCTCTATCCTTAAGAGCGATATCCCGGAAGGGCGCTACTCCTACATGGTGACCGCGAGTGCGCATAAATCCTACAGTGGCAGTTTCGTGGTCTATCCCGGCTTGACGGTGACCGTACCGGTGGCGCTGGAAGTGACCCTGATTGAGATCGAATGGAGCGTGACCGAGATCACCATTGAGGATCGCTACGAGATCACGATCAGTCAGACGTTTGAGACCAATGTGCCAGCCTCGGTCCTGGTGGTTGATCCCCCCGGAATCACTCTGCCGGATATGGCCCCGGGCGAAGTTCTCAATGGTGAATTTACCATTACCAATCACGGTCTGATCTCTGCGGATTACAAGAGTATGAATTACCCCTCAACGTTTGATCAATACGAACTTGAGGTACTTGGAAATATACCGACCACCTTCGGTCCTTACGAAAAAATAATTATTCCTTAC
>JACUTX010000039.1 GCA_014859615.1 Desulfuromonadales bacterium
ACTCTGTCGTAGGCATACCGGGCTTCGGCAGAAAGGCCTGATGCCCCGGACCATCTCAGGCTGCAAAACGGCTGGAAATGCTTTTCGCGGATCGGCTGGTCCTCGCCGCGACGTTCGTAATCCAACCCCAGGGACGCCACCCACTGCAAAGAAAGCCAGGCCTCGATCTCGGTAAAATAGTCCCGAGTGCCGCCGCCGGCATGGTGTCCGAGAATCTTCCTTTTGTAGGTGTACCCCGACTGATAAATACCGTGGCGGTACCACATGGGAGAATTATCATCGATATGACTGAGATGAGCATATTCCAGTCGCAGGGAAAGACGGCCGGATGGTTCAATCCGTGGCAGGTAGAGTCCCCCGAGGTAAGCCTTGTTGGAGATGAAACCGCCGGCCTCATCCTCCCCACCCAGTTCGCTGTAAAGCTCGGCGTCCCAGAGAAAGGGGATTTTAAGACGCAAATCGAGGGCGGCGAGGTTGTTGCTCGTATCCTCGTCCCCATCGAGATTTTTCCCGGTGAGGATGGTGAAAAAATCTTTTGCATCGACATCGGGACGCCCTTCGCCGCCGAACATAACAGTACGCGAAGCACCGAGTTCCAGCCAGGGGATCGGTTTAAAGTTAAGCCGCAGACCGGCAAGATAAGGCTCGGGAATCACCCGATCCTCTTCGAGCTGGCTCCAGAAGATATCGAACCGGATCGGCCCGAGAATCTTGAATACCCAGGGTAACAGCACCGGGACAGGATTGGTGATACGCACCATGTCAAGGGGCTGGGCGTTATTGGTCAGCACCAGCGACCCGTGCCGTCCCTGCCCCCACCAGAGAGACTGCCGACCGACAGAAATGTCGACGGGTCCGAGTCCCAGAACCGCCAGCCCCTGCAGGGTCGTCAATTCGAGTTCCCCTTCGTCCTCGCCAGCCAAAAGCAAAGGATGCCAGTACAGAAGAAGAGGACCGAGTCGTGCCTCGGTTTCCAGACTCAGGCTGACATTGGAGTGTTCGCTGTAGTCGAGACCGTCATTGTTTGTATTCAGGGAGAACTGTTGAGCGCTGATTCGGCTCACCCCGCCCCCAAATCGCTTGGCTGGTATTTGCGACGGCACCCCTTCCTGGTAGATATAGCCAACTTCCAGAGAACGCAGCGGCTTGAAATAACTGCGCAAAGTGACGCCATCTTCGATCATTTTGAGTTCGGCGGCAAATTCCCGACGCAGGCGCCGAAAGCTTTCGACAACGGCGCGATTTTGGCTTTCATTCTCTATTTTACCCCTCGCCTCATTAACCTGACGGGCCGCCTCCCGGCGCGAATAGGGGCGACTCCCCTGCAGCGAAGACTCAACGAGGCCAAGGGCGGCAAGCCGGTTCAGGGCCGGATAGACCCAACTGTCGAGAGCAACAGGAGCCGTTGGGGGAAGGGCGTAGCCCGGAGACGGCAATGCGGCAATGAGAAGAAAAACCAGAAAAGTTGGCCACGGTTTAAATGATTGAAATTGAAACATCAAAGCATAAACCTCGGCACATTTAATTCAGGATATCTTGACAAAGTATGAGTTGTACTAACAGACATACCCTGGAGGGTCAATAAAAAGCTTAACGTATGCACCATTTTAATCCCCTAGTAGATGGCGGCCCACTGCAGACCAAACCCCTCACCGATCCAGGGACGCAGAGCGAAAAAACCTCTCCCGTCCCGTTGATGCAGGCGTATGACGAGACGGGACGAAACTTCCCCAATCAAGGCGCCGAGGGCAACGTCGGAAGCCCAGTGGTCACCCTGATAGACACGGGAGACCCCGACCAGTCCGGCGAGCCCGTAATACCCCCAGGGGGCCAGAGGCTGAGTCGTGTGGTGGGAGAGGACTGAGGCGAGCGCGAATGCGGCTGCGGTGTGGCCGGAGGGGAGGGAATCGTGACCAGAGTCGAAGGAAAAAGGAGAAAAAGCGTCAGATTGCTCCGAGACCCCTGGACGCTCGCGGCCAACAGAATATTTGAGCAGGAGTGTAGCCATTTCGGCCAGCATTACCGACTCGACGGCTTCTAGCCCTTCAAGGGCCAGACCGGGGTTCTGGCGCCAGGCACCGTATCCCCAGATGGCTCCGCCGATCCCCAGACCAACAAGAGGCTCTCCGAGAAGATTGAACCCCTCGGCAAAATGGTTGGCAGTCACACTCTGATTTTCTCTGAAACGGGAGTTCGACTCCTCGTCATAAAGAGAAAAAGCCGCAACTCCGGCAAGACCGCCAAGAACCAACAGGGTATCGTTAGAGGTCCAGAGAGATACGGGCGCTTCTTCTGCAAGGAGAGGGGCAGCAATACAACAGAGCAGCCCGATACTCACTGTCACTATCAATTTTTTCAACATCCCCCCCCCGACTGAACTCTAATGCCCGGATTTTGTGTACTATCTTTGCTATCACCCGTAACCGCCCTATTCCCACTCGATCGTCGCCGGTGGTTTGCTCGATATATCGTAAGTGACGCGATTAATCCCCTTGACCTCGTTAATGATGCGGCTGCTGATGCGGGCCAGATCTTCGTACGGCATCGGATACCAACCGGCGGTCATAAAATCTTTGGTCTCTACGGCCCGCAGAGCCACGACGTATTCATAGGTCCGCCCATCCCCCATCACGCCGACGCTCTTCACCGGCAGAAAGACTGCGAACGCCTGGCTGATCTTGTCATAGTGACCGCTGGAGTAGAGCTCCTCGATGTAGATCGCATCGGCCTGACGCAGGATATCGCAGTACTCCTTTTTGACTTCACCGAGAATCCGTACGCCCAGACCGGGTCCTGGAAACGGGTGACGCCAGACCATTAGATGCGGCAGTCCGAGCTCCTCACCGACGGCGCGAACTTCATCCTTGAACATTTCACGCAGCGGTTCGAGCAGTTTGAGGGTCATGTAGTCGGGGAGCCCGCCGACATTGTGATGACTCTTGATATTCTGCGCCTTGCCGGTTTTGGCACCGGCCGATTCGATCACATCCGGGTAGATTGTCCCCTGAGCCAGCCACTGGGCATTCGCCAGATGTTTTGACTCCTCTTCAAAAATATCGACGAACAGGTTGCCGATAATCTTGCGTTTTTTCTCCGGATCGGTCTCCCCGGCCAGCTTCCCCAGAAAACGTTCCTCGGCGTCGACCCGGATCACCTTGACTCCGAGATTTTCAGCGAACGTCGCCATCACCTGATCGCCTTCACCGAGACGAAGCAGACCGTTATCAACAAAGACGCAGGTTAACTGGTCCCCGATAGCGCGGTGAATCAGAGCGGCCGCAACGGACGAATCGACCCCGCCCGAGAGGCCAAGAATCACCTCTTCTGCACCGACCTGCTCCCGGATGCGGGCGATGGCATCTTCGACAATCTGCCCCGGCGTCCATAAACCACTGCAACCGCAGATTTTGCGCACGAAGGTATCGATCAGCAATTCTCCGCGCGGCGTATGATTGACTTCAGGGTGAAACTGCACGCCGTAGAGATTGCGCTCTACATTCTGGATAGCACAGACCGGCGCATTATCGGTTGCAGCCACAACATCGAAACCGCTGGGGACTCTTGCCACATGATCACCGTGACTCATCCAGACCGGACTTTTCCGGTCAGTAAAAAACCCGTCAAAGAGTGGACCCGGAGCGCCGAGGGCGACCAGATCGGCATGACCGAATTCGCGCTTACCGGCCGGAACGACTTCGCCACCAAAATGGCGGCTCATAAGCTGCATACCGTAGCAGATACCGAGCACCGGCAGACCGAGTTCAAACACCGCCTCTTCGATCGTCGGCGCGCCCTGCTCATAAACCGAAGTCGGGCCGCCGGAGAGGATAATACCTGAAGCGTTAAATCCCCTGATTGCTTCCAACTCCATATCAAACGGATGAAGTTCGCAATAGACATGTGCTTCGCGCACCCGACGCGCAATCAGTTGGGTGTACTGGGAACCGAAGTCGAGAATCAGAATTCTTTCGCTATGAATGTCGGCCATTATTATTCCCGCTCAACCCGATAGTTTGGCGCTTCATGGGTGATCGCGACGTCATGGACATGTGATTCGCGCAGACCGGCATTGGTGATCCGCATAAACTCGGCCTTGGTCTGTAATTCAGCAATGTTGGCACAACCGGTGTACCCCATACCGGCCCGCAGACCGCCGAGCAGCTGATGAATATTGTCTGACAAGGGACCACGATACGGGACTCGACCTTCGATCCCCTCCGGGACCAGCTTGACGTCGGATTCGACATCAGCCTGGAAATACCGATCCTTGCTCCCCTGCTTCATCGCGCCGAGGCTCCCCATGCCGCGATAGGTTTTGTAGGAGCGCCCCTGATAGAGAATTGTTTCACCGGGCGACTCTTCTGTACCGGCAAACAGTGAACCGATCATGATAACATCGGCACCGGCGGCGATCGCCTTCGGGAGTTCACCTGAATATTTAATTCCACCATCCGCAATTAAGGGGATCTTCGCCTTTTTGGTCACGGTTGCCACATCCATAATAGCTGTAATCTGCGGCACACCAACGCCAGCGACCACGCGCGTGGTACAGATTGAACCGGGACCGATACCGACCTTGACGCCATTAACGCCAGCATCAACCAACGCCTGGGCGGCTGCTGCCGTGGCGATATTTCCGGCAATCAGCTGTATATCGGGATATCTTTTACGGATGGCAGCAACCGAATCGATCACCCCCTGAGAATGACCGTGCGCCGTATCAATAACAACAACATCGACCCCGGCCTGAATCAGCGCTTCCATCCGCTCATCGCGATCAACTCCGACCCCGACAGCCGCCCCGACCCGCAAGCGACCAAAGTCATCCTTGCAGGCATTCGGATACTTACGGACTTTTTCAATATCCTTGATCGTGATCAGCCCGGTCAGCTTGTAGTCGGCATCAACCACCAGAAGTTTTTCAATCCGGTGCTTGTGCAGATGATATTTCGCTTCTTCCAGTGTGGTTCCCGGCTTGACTGTAACCAGATTTTCCTTGGTCATCACCGCTGAAATCGGCTGTTTGAAATTGGTTTCAAACCGCAAGTCACGATTGGTCAGGATGCCGACCAGCTTCCCTTTTTTGGTAATTGGAATACCGGAGATCCGATATTTCTGCATCACCTCAAGGGCCTCAAAAATCTTCTGATCAGGATCCATCGTGATCGGATCGACAATCATGCCGCTCTCCGACTTTTTGACCTGATCGACAATCAACGCCTGTTCTTTAGGTGACAGGTTTTTATGCACAAAGCCGAGCCCCCCTTCACGCGCCATGCAGATCGCCGTACGCGCTTCTGTCACCGTATCCATAGCCGCCGATAACAGCGGAATTTTTAAACGGATCCCGGTTGTCAACTGTGTGGAAAGATCGGCTTCTTTAGGGAGAATCTTGGAATGGGCCGGGAGAAGTAAAACATCATCAAAGGTGAGTCCTAGACGAATCTTAGGGTCCGACATGCGCAACTCCTTCGGGGGTAAACTTGCTAAAAAAGAGATTTAACGAGACGAATTTAACACAAGAAAAAGTAAAAAATATAATCAGATAAACTACAAGAGCAAGAGTAGAGACGTCAAGTTAATTCCCGATATTTATTCAGCTTGATGCACAAACATAAAAAAAACCATGCCTGAAAAGGCATGGTTTAGGAGATAAAAAATTATATGGTTAACTTTAGAAGTTAGCCGGAATCTGATACGGCCCGTCTACGGGGCCATGCAGGACAGTTGTCGTCATCCCTCTGTACGTCCAGACGGAACCGCAATGTCCGCACTCTTCAAGGGCTTCGGCAAATCCGTCGCAATGCATATCAATCTCGACCCTCTTCTTTTCGCTGCAAATTGGACAGTTCATAGCTTGCCTCCATAATGTGGTAAATACTTACATTTATGGTTCTAACATGGATCAGAGCCGCACACAACCTTTATCTTCAATCTTTATTGTCTATCAAAGTCTGTATCAAAACAGATTTTGTCTTTATTCTGCACATTGTCGAAAAAAAGGCCCCCGCATGGGAGCCTTTTAAGAAACGAAAAACATGTTGATCCAAAATTAACCTGGAATAAACATTTTTTTGTCGGTGATGCGATAAATAACCGCCGCAAGTAATTTCACCGTCGCCTGCAGATCGGCCAGAGAGAGGACCTCCCCCGGTGAATGCATGTATCGCAGCGGGACACTCACCAGTGCTGTCGCGACGCCGCTGCGAGTCAGCTGCATCACGTTGGCATCGGTTCCGGTCGCTCTGGCCGCGCCATTAACCTGATAAGGGATCGACTCCTCTTTCGCGGTTTCGACCAACAGTTCAAACAGCACCGGATTGATATTTGCTCCCCGCGCCAGAATCGGACCGGCGCCTACTTTGGTGTCACCGTGCTGCCGTTTGTCATGCCCCGGGCAATCTGTAGCAAAACCGACATCGATCGCGATCCCGACATCCGGATTGACTCCGTAAGTACTGGTCGTCGCACCGCGCAAACCGACCTCTTCCTGTACGGTGGAAACACCATACAGTTCAACCGGCGGTACTCCGGCGCGACGGACCTCCTGCAAGACACGAGCAACAACCCACGCCCCCATTTTGTCGTCAAAAGCACGAGAGACGACAATATCACCCTGCAGACGTTCCAGCCCGGCAGCAAAAGTCATCGGGTCGCCGATCGCAACCAGCTTTTCAGCGCCCGCTTTGTCTTTCACCCCGATATCAATGTACTGATCCTTAAAACCGACCACTGTCTCCCGCTCTTTCGCTTCAATCAGATGAATCGGTTTCTTACCGACGACACCCCGAACCGACCCGGCGACTGAATGGATTGTGACCCGCTGTCCCGGTACCAGATGCGCATCGACTCCGCCAATTGGGGTAAAAGAGATAAACCCCTGATCATCAATATACTGAACCATAAAACCGATCTCATCGCAGTGACCGGCCAGCATAACACGCGGGGCGTCGGGACGATTCGCATCAATGCGGGAAATCAGGTTACCCATGACATCGGTCGATTGAAAATCGACGACACCCTCTAACTGTTTGCGCAAAACTCTCTGTGCGGCCTGCTCAAACCCGGACGGACTCGGTGCCTCAACCAATTCCTTTAAAAAATGAAACGCTTTTTCTTCCATAAATCCCTCTGTTTGTCTCAATGAGTCGTTGCTCGTTTAAAAATCCAAATAGACTTTTACGGAAAAATCTATTCACCGGTTTTTGGCAAGAACTTTTTCAATCAAAGCGGCGGCGTTCGCCTGAGCCCGTTCAAATTCTAAACTTGAAAGACCGGCTCCTCGAACTATTTTTTCAGCCTGATCGAACGATATCAGGTCTGAAGGGGCGTGGGCATCATTGTTAATCACCAGCTCCGCTCCATGTTTTTTTGCCATGGAGGCGACATGGCCATTGGTCAGGCTATGCCCTTTGCGACTGGTCAATTCGAGCAAGACCCCCATTTTGGCTGCCAGCATTGTATCTTCTTCAGAGATCAGACCAGGGTGGGCGAGAATATCAACCCGGGCGTTGATTGCTGCCCGATTGGTCCCCTCGGCCACCGGTTCAACGATCGTTTCACCATGTGCAATGACGATCAGTGCACCGAGACGCCGCGCTTCGCTGACCGCCTCTTCGTAATTCGCTGGGGGGACATGCGTCACTTCAATCCCCGGGATCACCCGGATCCCCCATTCTCTGGACAAAGATTCAGCGACTCTGACCAGACGTGGAATAATCAGATCCATATTGGAAAGATCGCCATGATCGGTCATCGCCATGGCGGTGTACCCCTTGACCGCAGCCCGACGAGCCAATTCGGATGGAATCAGTTCTCCGTCACTGAACAGTGTATGTGTATGCAGATCGATCATATCTCCTCCTGACTTTTGTGAAATTCTAAACGGTAGCGCCGCCTGTAAAATGAGAAGCAAAGAAACGCAGAAGGCGACACAACCCCTGGCGGTCACTGCGCCGCAACGGCAGAACACCCGAGAACTGCTTTGCATCACGATTTTTAGCCACGGGTGCGTGCATCGATTCGAGAAAATAGGTTTCAGCTTCCACCAGCTGATCATCCTCTGCCAGCGACAAGACACCAAACAGATGATGACAGAACGGGCGCCAGAGTGGTGCCGATTCATCTGCCGCCGGCAAGACAAAGATCCGCAATTGAAAGTTATCGCCAATCTTCAGACGACCGACATCCCCCAGTGTCAAATCCCCCGCTCCACGCAGAAAATCACTCTCCGGCTCGAACTCTTCTATCCCCTGCAGAGCGTGAAGAAACATTCCGACTTCACGATCGGAGGTGGCGAGAAGAATCAATTTGGCCGCCACCTGCTCTTTGACCGTCTCGGTCTCACAAAGAGCCCCCTTTATGGCGCGGATCTCATCGGCTTGCAGCAGGGCGATAACTGCCGTCGACGCACCGGGAACAATCTTCTTCTCCCGGACAAAACTCTTTTCAATCAGAGTCCGAAGAATCTGCAGAACTTCATAATCAGACAGGGGCGAATTTTCAACAAGATCAGCGACCCGGGAACGGGTGGAGAGGGAGTGAAGAATTTCGAGCGTTGCAGGCCGAAGCCCCTCGGGTAATTGATCTAGAGAGATCGCCAGATCGATCAGGGTACCGGCAGCCGGGAAAGTTGACATCTGTGCGCGCATCTCATCATTCTGACGCATCCCCTCCAGAAGGAGCTGATCGGTCGACAGATGAATCCGGGTTTGCGTCTGGGGTTGCCCCGGAGAAAACCGAAACTTCCCCTGATCCCACAACAGCAGGCGATAAAAGGCCTTAATCCCTTCGATCTGACTAATACGGGCGTTGATAACATCCCCGCGCGATATGAAAATATAACCATTTTTTCGATTCGAAGTGAGAGCAAGAACCCCCTCTTTCTTGTTCATGGCAAATACCTGCAACAGATCCGACAAACTGATCTGCTGAAGATCCCCTTCGACCTCTTTTTTGGCTTTACCGAGTTCAACTTTGCGCTGTTTTTTTGAAAAGAGTGCTCTGATCTCAACCAGCAGCTGCTCGTTATTAAACGGCTTGGGAATAAAGCGATCGAGCGACTCGCGAAAGCCGGGTAAATCCTCCCCTTCATGACCGACAAAAAATATCATCACGTCGGCCGTATGCTGGTTGTTACGCAGGATCTGCACCAGCTGCTTCGAACCGAGTACCGGTACAGCCGTATCGAGGATGATCAGATCCGGCGTCTTCTCCAGAGCGAGATCAAGGGCTTTGGCACCATCATCTCCGTGTGCAACGACGAATTCACTTTGCCGTAACAGCTTTGCAAGATCATTGAACAGATGACCGCCACTGATCAAAAGAATCGATTTTCCAAAAAGAGCGCGTGTCATATCTGCAACCTTAATTTATACAGATTCTGAAGATTGGCGATCATATTCTCGACAAAATAAAAGTCAGATGTATGGAAACCGCGCAGACCGTCAGTTGTCGTCTCTGTAAAGAGTGCGTAGGCATAATCCTCATTCAGGTACAACAGAAAGGTTGTCTTCTGAAACCGGTCATCATCGACAAAGATCGGAAAAACCTTCTGCATGTCCCAACTGACCCGTTGGCTTCCACCCAGAAGAAAAAGTGAGGTCCCTGACTGTTCCAGCTCCAAAAGATTGGGGAGCCCCTGGCGAACTTCATCAAAATCGGCACAGCCATAGAACAGAACGCCGTGCGATCGCCCCGGTTCCGTCACTTCGTGGCAAAGTGCTTTGAGAGTCTCGATCAGGCGAGACGCCGGTAATGTGACGTAGCGGCTCTTCCCTGGCGCTTCGTAGCGGGCCATGGTCTGACGAAACTTTTCCTGATCGGCCGTGACAAAAGTCTCCCCCTTCGGGCCGAGTAATGTTTTGATGATTGTCCAGAAATCCATTTTCTGGAGCCTGCTGCGATAAAAGAGCCCGGATTTAAGCCGTTCCAATCGGGCCGTGGTGACCCGTTGCAACGCTTCGAGCGACGGCCCATCGACCGGAAACGATGCGGAACGCATATAAACTTCAATTGGCATATCCCTATGCATATTGCTCAGTTTCAACTGCCCGTCAATCGCCTTGCGCAACCGTTTCTGGGTGATCAGCGACCCCCAATAGTCGGTCTCCGGCAACAGGATATGATAAATATTGTCTTTGTACAGCGCCATGATATCGGCATCACGCAGAATTTCATTAACGGCGGCCAGCAACCGCTGCTGCCCCGCCTCGATTTCCCGATCGAGAAATTTGCTTTTGAGTTCGTCAAAATTATCGATCGTCAACTGCAAAAACGACAAGCGGCGGTTGTAACGGCGTGCCTTGTAGAGCTCCTTGGCGGCGTGATCGTTGAAAAAAGCCATATTGTAGGCTTCTTTCTGCTCCACGCGTAATGAACCCCGCTGCAACTCACGGATCTGCAGAACATAGCGAAGAGATGCGGCGGCAAAAACAGAGATCAGATCAGCGACCTTTTGATCCCGGGGGGTAAAAACAGCCCGTCCGGTCGGCAGTTCCATCCGAATCATCGCCAGAGGACGATTTTCATGCTGCAGCGGCAGATAGAGATAACGCCCTTTTTGCAGCAGAACGGCCCGTCCACCGCGCACCAACCGTTGTTCCGATTCACCTACCGACACCGTCTCTTCATCATCTTTGAGACGGGTCAGACCCCGCCGGGTTCGATAGGTGAATTCATCGCCGGTCGGACTCGCCAGCCAGAGAATCCCCCCCTCGGCCGCAAGAAGTTCCATCATGGTATCGAGGATCAAGTCACCCAGACGATCGAGATCATCGACTTTCAGCAGGTCGAGACAGCGATCGTAGCGCGACATCACAAAATAATATTCAATATTCTCATCCAGAATTTGCCGATGTTCACGACCGACGGATTGACGGAGCAGGATCCGGTCAACCTGCATCAGAAGTTCTTCAGGATTGATCGGCTTGAGCAGATAATCGACAACACCGATTTTGAGGGCCTGTACCGCCAGGGTAACATCCTGGTGCCCGGTAATAATCAGGATTTCCTGTTGGGGAGCAAACTGCTGAAGCGCAACGACCAGTTCGAGCCCTTTAAGCTCACCCAGAGCCAGATCGGCAATAACCAGATCAAACGCTTCGCGATTCATCGCCTGAAGTCCCGCTTCAACAGAGTCGACAACAGCGATGAAATAACCATCATCCGCAAAGAGGTTTTTATAAAACCGCTGATAAAACGGTTTATCATCGATGGCAAGGATACGCCCCTTGGCCATGGGAACTCCCTTCGTTACAGCGATTCAGTTATTTTTGCTGACCCGTTCACCCAGTTGCGTATTGCGATTGTTTTTGATGATTTTGACCGAAACTGTTTCCCCGATCAGGTTGTCGCTGCCGGTGAAGTTCACGACCCGGTTCCAGGTTGTCCGTCCGTAGAGCTGGCCCGAACCTTGCCGGCTCTCCCCCTCGACCAGAACAGAGAGAACCGAACCGACATCCTGAGCCCAGATTTGCCGACTGTTCTCCTGCTGTAACGCCAGGAGACGGTCAAACCTGCGTTGTTTCACATCTGCCGAAAAATCATCTTTTAAATCCGCGGCCGATGTGCCGGGACGGGCGGAATAAAGAAAGGTGAAAGCATCCGCATAACCGACCGCTTCAACCAGTGAAAGCGTCTCGATAAAATCGTCTTCAGTCTCACCGGGAAACCCGACAATAATATCGGTCGTAATACGAATGTCCGGGCAGACGGCCCTGAGTTTTGCGACCCGATCGAGATAAAGGGGACGGGTGTAGCCGCGATTCATCTGCTGAAGTATCCTGTCCGATCCGCTCTGAACCGGCAGATGGATATGATGGCAGATCTTTTCAATCCGGCCAAAACAAGCGATCAATTCATCCGAGATGTCTTTGGGATGCGAAGTTGTAAAACGGATTCGTTCTATCCCGTCGATGTCTGCCACCAATTCGAGCAGTTGTGCAAAGCTTATTTCCCCCTCGACGCGATTTCCGTAAGAATTGACATTCTGACCAATCAGGGTGATTTCCCGCACACCTTCGGCGGCCAGTTCAATGACCTCCTGCACGATCTCCCTGCTGGGGCGACTGATTTCTCGCCCCCGGACATGCGGAACAATGCAGTAAGAACAGAAGTTGTCACACCCCTGCATGATCGTCACAAACCGGGTGATCGCATCGCTGTCCCGCCGCTGCGGAAAGAGCTGCAGACGGGTCTCCTGATCGAGAAATTGCGTCTCTTGAAATCGCCCCTTCTTCTGTTCGACGAGACGAACCATTTCAGGGAGCTTGTGCAGGTTGTGCGTACCGAAAACAATATCGAGATGAGGTACCTTTTCGAGCAGACGCTCCCCCTCCTGCTGGGCGACACAGCCGCCGACACAGACGATCAGATCGCGTTTTTTTTCTTTGAGCGGCTTGAAACTGCCGAGATGACCGTAGACTTTGCGTTCTGCCTTGTCGCGGATGGAACAGGTATTGAGCAGGACCAGATCAGCCTGTTCGGCATCAGCTGTCGGCAGATAACCGATCTGTGTCAGCATATCGGCAATCCGTTCCGAATCGACAACATTCATCTGACAACCGAATGTCTCCATAAAAAAAAGTTTCGTCATGAATATTTTAATTTAAACTCCTTCAAATTGGTTAACCTGTCGATGTTAATGCCGGGTCGACCTGTTGTCAATCACAACGCTTCTGAGCTGGCAGAAGAGACCCCTTCGACGCCACTTCCACTTTGCGCCATTGCCGCCTCCAGCAGATCGGTCATCTGCCGGGGGTGTTCGATACATGCAAGCACGACTTTTGCGTCCCGCCCTGCAGCGCGAAGCGACACCGAACCGAGTGTTTTGGAAAAAAAATTCAGCCGGAACCAGGTAATGTCGCGAAGCGCCAGTGTCAAAACACTCTTTTTGAACACCCCGGACTGCAGCAGCAGACGGCGATCTGTGATGGCGTAATAGACCGATTCCCACTCCAGACGAGCAACGATCAGATGCCCGATCGCGAGGTAGAGACCCGCCAGCAGAAAAGGGAGAGGGATCCAGCTGTATAATGCCTGCTGATAAACCGGTTCAACACTGATTCCGACATAAAGCCAGACCGAACAGGGGACCAGCAGCACCAGTCCAAACAGTGAATGGGGCCAGTTCCGAAAAGTGTAGCAGCGTGGCGCAGGCTTCCCTTGCCAGACGATGCTCTCATCCGGTTGCAAATGATCATTCCAGTTCATGCGCTGACTCCAGAATCCGTTTCGCGGCCAGTCTCCCCATCTGACTCTCTTTAAAATAATGAACAACTTCACGGTAAAGGGAAAGAGCACTCTTGCTATCGCCGATATCTTCGTAATAACGCGCCAGAAGGTACCCCCCCAACGACGTCGGCAAAAGGGCCTGACTGCGGATTAAATGTTCTTCTGCCGCATTGAACTTTTTTTCCTGCAGATAAATATAACCGAGTCCGAGCCGCGCATGATAATAAGCGCTATCAAGACGCATAGCACGGGTCAAGTGCTGACGAGCAGCAACGAAAGCATCCTGACGCATATAAGCCAAACCAAGACCGGTTAAAAGAAGAGCCTGATCAGGAGCCGTGGTCGCAGCCTTGAGATACATGCTGATCGCCTGATCCGTAACCCCATTTTTCTCGAGTTGGAGCGCCTCCTGGTACATGACGTATCCCGGTCGGGTTGCGAGCAGAACCGAACTCAGATGTTCAAAAAAGGAAGAGGCTATTTTAACCGGATCAGCCTGAGACGAAGAGAGCGCCGCAACGAAGACCTCTGCCGCTTTAAATCGTTTGGTCGATAACGGGTGCTGTTTCGTCATGCTCTGCGTCTGAAAATCGGGAAGCGCCTCAAGACGGGCATAAATTTTCGGCAGCAGACTCACATAGAGGGTCGGATCGAGACCGGCGGAGGCAAAAAGCTCCACAGCGTATCGATCCGCAGCGATCTCCTGCGTATTGCTGAACGGCTCAGTCAGAAACTTCGAAGAGATGGCCGCCGCATCGTAATCAGAAAGCGGCAGAAGCCTTTTCTGCTGCATACTGATGCGTGCAGCAAGCTGAACTCCGTCCCGGGACGCATCATGTCCAAGCTGGTGTGCCAAAAGAACCAGCAGCTCGACCTCGCTCTCAACCTGAAACAGCAGACCGCGTGTCACAACAATTTCACCCCCCGGCAGGGCGAAAGCCGCCGGAACCGGATCGTTGACGATATAAAAAACAGGCTTCTGCTTGCCGGTTTGCAGTCTGGCCGCCACGGAAGAGAGAGCCGTCTGAACCTCTTCATCAGGAATCTTTGCTCCAAGCCGCTGTAAAACAAATGGATTGACCGCTTTTGCATAGGTCTCTTCGTTGGCCAGCGTGATCGTCTTAAGATCGATGTCCGGACGGATAAATGCGCAACCTTGCGTAAGGATGGTTATGGTCAGCGCAATCATCGAAACTGAAGATAACTTTCTACAGGCTGTTTTCATATAGACCCTCTATTTATTGTCATTCTGTGATACTAAAGTGTTCTGTTGCGACTAACAAGAGCAGATTCAGATATAACCTGTCGGCAGAGCAAATCAGACTGTAACCAGCAAAGGCTACTTGCAAAAAAACAGCAAAACGCATAGCATGAAAACGATTTTTATCGTTACAAAATAACTCATAAAACTCTTATTTTGGAGGCCATGCCAACAGATGCTGAATAGCAAAGAAAAGCAGATTCTTCTCGAAATCGCCCGTAAGGCGATTACAGCTGCCGTTCATAAGGAGGATACCGCCCCGGAGCCGAAAGAAGAGAGCGCTCTGAATATGCGCAACGGCTGTTTTGTTACGATCAAAAAAAATAGCGAACTGCGCGGTTGTATCGGCAATTTTCAATCAGACCTCCCGTTATTCAAGGAAGTTGCAGCAATGGCTGCCGCATCAGCATGCAAAGACCCCCGTTTTTACCCTTTGCAAGCCGATGAACTCGAAAATATCTCCATCGACATCTCCGTTCTTTCTCCGCTGGAAAAAATTGACACTATTGAGGCCATTGAGGTCGGTAGACACGGAATTTACCTGGAAAAAGGGTATTACCGGGGAGTTTTATTACCACAGGTTGCAACAGAGCACAATTGGGATCGTGAAACCTTCCTGAAACAGACCTGCCTTAAAGCCGGACTCCCGATCGATTCCTGGGAAGCAGAAGAGACCGATATCTACATATTCAGTGCTGAGGTCTTCAGCGACCGCGACTCATAAAAACAACCGGATTTCATCTCGATAATTTAAATTGTGCCAGAAAAAACAAGCAAGGTATTTTTCGACCCGTAAAAAAAAGCGAATCCCCCTCCAGTCGACAGCACCCGCTACTCTTGCTTACCCGAGAAATTTTATTGCATAAAGTGTTAATTCTGCGCTACATTCATTAAAATGTTTCGTTCGGATAATCCCCCAGAAGTTGTCCCGCTAATTCACCGTGTGATCTTGGCCGTATGGGGAATCATGCAAACTCTCCTGCAAAAAATATTGAATTTTCTCCCCCCCGAATTACTCCACCTGTTCAGTAAAAGTAGAGCCAGCGCAGACAAATATTACAAAGGGATCCGGTTTAAACTCACCCTTTTCATTCTGATTCTGATAGCCGGCACAACCTTCAGCGTTGCCTTGATTATGATGCAGATCATGGATCAGTCCCTGCTTCACTCCCTGATTCAACGCGGCAACGCCATTACCCAGGCCGCCACAACTCCGGCTGGATACAGCCTTCTGATGAAAGACTATCTTGCGCTCGACAACATTACGGCGCAGCTCAAACAGGCTCAAGCAGAACTTAACTATGTCGCGATACTCGATCTGGAACAGACGATCATTGCACACGATAATCTCGATCGAGTCGGGAGCAAGTTATCAGAACTGCCTGGCCTTCTGCTTGCCTCACAACCAGGGATAAAAGTCACAAAAATCGTGCAGGACGGAAATGAATCGATCGAATTTCGCCGATCGATATTGTTTGCCCAGAAACACGTCGGGAACGTCGTCATCGAAATCAGCACTCAGGAGCTTGTGACCGCCAGAGCAACTGCGCATCGTGAGATTATTATGATCGCAACAGCGGCTACGGCCGTTGGCCTGTTCGGCGCCGTGTTTCTCTCCTTTATCATGACCCGCCCGATCGA
>JACUTX010000317.1 GCA_014859615.1 Desulfuromonadales bacterium
CACTGTTTGGCTCCTTCATTTTGATCTGGTTTAAGTCTTTTTCGCTACTTACAAATTGGTATAGTTTATGCTCTTTATTTTGTTCAATATTACATCTCCATAAAGAGTCCATACACCGACAACGGCAAAACCGGAGAGATCCGGTGACGCAAAACCACGGATCCTCTCTTTGCTGCAGAAGGATCGCCGGGTTACCGAAGTGACTGCGCCAGTTTATTTCGTTCGATTTTTTCGGATGTCATGAAATCTGCCCCCTTCGGTCTTCGTCGGGGGCATTTTTTGTTTATCGCGGTACAGGAGAACAGCGGTGCGAAACATAAAAGAGATTATGGCTCTCATTATTCTTATCTTTGTTGTGATGGTATCTGCGGCCAAGGCCGAAATCACCACCTTGCATTTTTCAACAGAGATTGATGCTGAGCTTATTTTCTCCGGCAGAAATGATTCAGAGCGTAAAGTGTATGACTACTCGAATATTGATTTGATCAAAAGTGAAAATTCCAGGATTGAACTCTCCCTCGATGCCTCGTCATCTTTATCGGAGCTTCCGGATGAATTCAGTCTGGTCGTTATGTTGACAGCACTTTTTTGAATTCAATCTCCATCAATTTTTTATTTTACATCGATGAACCACAAAAAAATAAGTAACTATTCAGCTCCTGTGAAAAGGGTGTCATTTCCGAGGGGGTCATCAAAAATCCAGCCTTTAAAGCGATGAATCCTTTGATGGAATCATTTTAAGGACGACAGAATTTCTGATTACTGACAACAGCACTGAAGTTACAAAGAAAAGCCCCGGTTCAATTCTGAACCGGGGCTTTTTACTATTTGCGCTGCAACTAAAGCTTGATGCTTTCGCTATAAAGCTTACAGTCCGAGTTTTTTAAAGAAGTCATTCCCTTTATCGTCAACCAGAATAAAAGCCGGGAAGTCTTCGACTTCGATCTTCCAGACGGCTTCCATGCCGAGTTCCGGGAAATCGATACATTCGACCTTTTTGATGTTCTCTTCGGCAAGGACGGCGGCCGGACCGCCGATGGAGCCGAGGTAGAATCCACCATATTTCAGGCAGGCGTCAGTGACCTGCTGTGAGCGATTCCCTTTGGCGATCATCACCATCGAGCCGCCATTTTGCTGCAACAGATCGACATACGAGTCCATCCGGCCAGCTGTGGTCGGGCCGAAAGAGCCGGACGGTTTTCCTTTTGGCGTTTTGGCCGGGCCGGCGTAGTAGATCGGGTGATTTTTGAGGTAATCCGGGAGCGGCTTGCCGCTATCGAGAATCTCCCTGAATTTGGCGTGGGCGATGTCACGGCCGACGACAATCGTCCCTTTGAGCAGCAGCGGTGCGCCGACTTCGAGCTTTGACAGGTCGGCGAGAATCGCACTCATCGGCCGATCGAGATCGATCTGGGTGCCGTGGCTGTGTTTGCCGCGATATTTTTCGGGAATATGCCGCCCCGGATTGCGATCCATCTCCTCGATGAACAGACCATCTTTGGTGATCTTCGCCTTGATGTTACGATCGGCCGAGCAGGAGACTGCCATGCCGACCGGGCAGGAGGCGCCGTGGCGGGGGAGGCGGATGACGCGGACGTCGTGGGCAAAGTATTTGCCGCCGAACTGGGCACCGATGCCGAGATCCTGCGCTGCTTTGAGCAGTCTGTTTTCGAGTTCGATATCACGGAAAGCCTGACCATGGTCATTACCGGCGGTCGGCAGGCCATCGAGCTCCTTGGCGGTCGCGAGTTTGACGGTCTTCATACAGGCGTCGGCTGATGTTCCGCCGATTACAAAGGCGATGTGATACGGCGGGCAGGCGGCGGTGCCGAGGTATTTCATCTTCGCTACGAGAAAATTGTAGAGGGTATCCGGGGTAAGGAGCGCTTTGGTCTCCTGATAGAGCATCGTCTTGTTGGCGGAGCCGCCCCCTTTGGCGATAAAGACAAACTTGTAGGCATCCCCTTCGGTCGCCATGATGTCGATCTGTGCAGGGAGATTGGTGCCGGTGTTCTTTTCGGTGTACATGTCGAGGGCGACGGTCTGACTGTAACGCAGATTCTCTTCTGTGTAAGTGTTGTATATCCCCTTTGAAAGGAGCTCGGAATCGTTAGCGCCGGTCCAGACCTGCTGCCCTTTTTTAGCGATGATCGTTGCGGTGCCGGTGTCCTGACAGACCGGTAACTCGAAGTTGGCCGAGATTTCGGCATTACGCAGAAAAGCCATGGCGACACCCCGATCGTTCTGGGAAGCGTCCGGGTCACTCAGGATTTTAGCGACCTGCTCATTGTGCGCGGGGCGGAGCATAAAGGAGACATCCCGCATCGCCTGGTTGGCGAGTAGAGTCAGAGCCTTCGGCTCGATCTTGAGGATATCTTTACCGTCGAATTTAACAATCGAGACATATTTTTCGGAACCTTCTATTTTTCGGTAGTCTGCTTTGTCTTTGTCGAGCGGAAACGGATCCTGATAATGAAATTCGGGCATGAGACTCTCCTTTTTGTGAGTAAGAAATTGTAGCGATCACAGGTCGAAAACTGTATTTAAAACGGCTGGATTATAAACTCTTTATGTTGAATTGTCGATGGAGAAAGTTTAGACAATGTTTGAAAAATA
>JACUTX010000318.1 GCA_014859615.1 Desulfuromonadales bacterium
GGTGCCACCATCGGTCTTATCCGGGTGCTGGTGTATGATCAGTGATCTGGCCCGGATCAGGGCGTGGTTGTGAGCAGGGCGGCTAATTCATTCGGATCGCTGACCGCAGGACGACAGCTGTTATTCTGACAGATATATGCGACCGCCGTTCGTTGTTTCGCCATCTGTTGCGTAAAAGGGGCGAGTTGTGCGATCGCCTCGTTTTGAAGAATGGTCGACGTTTCCGGCGCAAAGATCTGGTTCGTCGTCTCAATCAGCGCTGTTAAGCTAGCACTCTTTCTGTCGCCGACCAGAACCACCTCACGGGTCGGCTCCAGCAGAAGGGCAACCCCTTGCAGCGCTGCGGTGAATCCGGCCGGGTAGCTTTGCAGCGACGGCTTTAGGGTGGTCAACAGTGCTTCGCTGCGCTCTTTCCAGACTGCTTTTCCGGTCAAAAGATGCAGGCGGGCAAACAGTTGCAGGGTGATGGCGTTGGTGGAGGGGTGAGCAGTGTCGAACAGATTTTTCGGTCGGACAAACAGCTCGCTGTTCTCTTTTGGCGTCTCAAAGATCAGACCGCTCTTCGGATCCATGAACCGAACCGCTAACTGTTCGGCCAGATCAATCCCCTGTTTTAAATGGTTTGGGTTGAAGGTTGCACGGTAGAGATCGAGCATCCCTTTGGCCAGAAAGGCGTAATCTTCGGCAAACGCATCGATGGCCGCTTCACCCTCCCGGTAGCGACGCAAAAGTTTTTTGTCTGGACTGCAAACGGTTGTCAGGATAAATTCGGCAGCTTTTTGCGCGGCGACCGTGTAACTTTGGTCGTTGAGAATCCTTCCACCGGCAGCGAGGGCGGAGATCATCATGCCGTTCCACGCCGTGAGGATTTTGTCATCGGTCAAAGGAGGGGTGCGCAGCTTGCGCGCTGCAGACAATTTTTCGCGGCAAGACTCAATCCTGCGCTCAATTTCAGCCGGTGCACGGTTGTTTGATTTTGCGCTCGGTCCAGGGCGCTCTGCCAGATAGAGGATGTTCTGCCCGGTCTTTTCCCGGCGGCTCTCATCCAGATAGTTCCCTTCTTCGCTCAGATTGAACAGCTCACAAAAAAAAGCCGCGTCCTCGTCGCCAAGAATCGCATTGATCGACGCAACGTTCCAGAGATAGAATTTCCCTTCTTCACCTTCGGAATCGGCATCCTGTGCGGAGTAAAAACCCCCTTTGTCAGCCGTTAACTCACGCAGAACATAGGTGAAAATCTCCCGTGCTGTCCGTGCAAAAAGCGGGTCTCTGGTGACCTGGTATCCTTCCAGGTAAACCTGCGCCAGCCCCGCCTGATCGTAAAGCATTTTTTCAAAATGCGGCACGAGCCAGTTGCGGTCGGTCGAATAACGGTGAAAACCGAAACCGACCTGATCGTAAAGACCGCTCAGGCGCATGGCAGAAAGTGTTTTCTCGACCATTTGCAGCAGCCTGCTGTCGCCGGTCCAGCGGAAACGGTGCAGCAGATACGAGAGATTGTGCGGCGCCGGAAATTTGGGGGCGTCGCCAAATCCGCCATACTCGGCATCGTAGCGCTGTTGCAACTGGTTGGTCGTCGCTGCAAAGATGTCGACCCCAGGCAGAGCGTGATCCGTTTGCGCCTCAAGATCACTCTGTAATGCCTCGATGACCTGTTCAGCCCGCTCCCTGAACCTTTCCGGCTGTTCTTTCCAGCGCAAGGCGACCAGCGGCAGGTAGTCAATCAGTCCGGGGCGGTTCATCTTCGTCTGTTTCGGGATGTAAGTGCCGGCGAAAAAAGGTTTTTTGTCCGGGGTCAGAAAGAGCGAGAGCGGCCAGCCGCCACTGCCGGTTAAACGGACACAGACATCCATGTAGACCTGGTCGATGTCCGGACGCTCTTCACGATCGACCTTGATGCAGACAAAATCGCGATTAAACAGATCGGCAACCGACTGATCTTCAAAACTCTCCTTCTCCATCACATGGCACCAGTGGCAGGTCGCGTAACCGATCGACAGGAAGATCGGCTTGTTTTCGGCTTTGGCTCTGGCAAACGCCTCCTCGCCCCAGGGGTACCAGTCGACCGGATTATGCGCATGTTGCAACAGGTAAGGTGATTTTTCATGCTGTAAATGATTTGTAAACGGTGGTACAAAAGAGGGTGTCTTTTTTTGCATTTTATATCCTCTTCGTTGCAGTTTTGGTTGCCAACGGTAGAATTAAATAGCTGACCGATTTCGTCTGATATTATCACGATAGTGGCCCGTTGCAACAAAAGAGTGTTGACGGTTTTTGACCATGACTAAAGTTTTGTTTATAGAAGGAGTATACGGGTGAAAAAATTAATCTTATTCCTCTTGGTCAGCCTGTTGATCGGCGCGGTCGCGGTCTCTGCTTACGCAGAAATTTATAAATATGTCGACGCCGATGGCCAGCTTCACTTTACAGACGATCCGAACGCTGCCGGTGCAGCCGAGGCGGTGCAGCTCCGACCGACGAATACCATCAGCAGTGGCACCCCTTCCCGGCCACAAAAGGTTACGCCTCTCCCTGCCGCGACAAAAGTTCCCAAGGTCGAGCTCTTTGTCACCAGCTGGTGTGGTTATTGTAAAAAGGCCGAAGCGTATCTGCAGG
>JACUTX010000319.1 GCA_014859615.1 Desulfuromonadales bacterium
TTTTTATCCTGCTTATTCCAGTAAAAGTATGCTTTTTTTTGGGTATTATTCGCGGCCTGAATGCCCCCGTGACAAGCTGTCTCACACGAAGCCACAAAGACACGAAGAAAGTCATAGGCAACGACCGACCAAAGGCTTCTCTCGCAGAGCCCGCAGAGAGAAGCTTTTTATTTATGATTGACAATATACCCGTACGGGGGATAATTTATGGGCTGGAAGGTCGAGTTCACAAATAAGGCACGCAAACAAAAAGAGAAACTTCCGCGCCGAATACAAGAAATTCTTTTTCAGCTGGTTTGCGAGATCGAAATGTCTGGCCCGGTACGTGGTGATTGGCCGCATTATTCAAAATTGTCTGTAAATGAACACCATTGTCATTTAAAAAGAGGTAAACCGACTTATGTCGCTGTTTGGCTGGAGGTTAAGGGCCAGATCAGAGTTGTGGAGGTTATTTATGCCGGTAGTCACGAAAAAGCCCCTTATTGAAGAAGATATGGTTACGGTGAAATTACGGGTTCATCGTCGTAATGAAGCCAGAATCAAGGCTTATGTTAAGGCTCTGGAATCGGATGATGATCGAAACTGGTCTTTTGCAGAAGTCTTCCCGGAATATATCGGCAAACAAGAGCCGATTGTTTTGCGCGCTTACCGTCATCGTGAGGGGTTGACGCAAACGAAACTATCCGAGTTGACGGGGATCCCCCAGCATCATCTGAGTGAGATGGAAAATGGCAAACGCGGGATCGGTAAAGAACGGGCCCGGTTGTTGGCCAAGGCACTTGGTGTCTCTGATTATCGAGTTTTTTTGTAATCTTGATTACGCAGCGAAATTTTCAGGGCTTGTCGCATGCGAAGTCGCAGAACGCCAGGAGAATCAAGGGCTATAATTGGCCGCGGTGAAAATCTGATAAAATCTGATAGGTCAAAGGCTTAAATGCTGCTTTCCACAGATTGACAGGATTTACACCGATTAAAAGAAAAATCGTTGCTTCTAAAATCTGCGTTAATCTGCGTAATCTGCGATCAAAGTCTTTAAAGCCGTATTACAGCGGCCATTGTCATCGTCAATCGGTCGATCAATTGACATAGCGAACTTCATTCTTCCTGAATAGGAATTGTCAATGGTGACCTCATTGTTGCTGAGATAACTCTTTGTACTCGATGGAAGCTATTGTATTCTCTTCTTAAGTCCTTGTTAAGGAGGTCCATGATGACGAGCGAAGAAATTTTGAAATTTATGCAGGATAATAAGGCGGAAATGGCCGAGCGCTTCGGCGTGACCCGCCTCGGACTCGCGGGGAGTGCTGCCCGTGGCGAGATGGTTCCGGGAAGTGATGTCGATGTCATCGTCAGCCTGGACAGCTCGAACCTGTTTCGCAGTTTTTTCGGATTGCTCCACTATCTGCAGGACGCATTGCCGCACAAGGTTGATCTTGCCACGGAAACGAGTCTCAAGCCCCTTGTCAGGGCTCAGATCATGAAAGATATCCGTTATGTTTGAACGCGATGTCTGCCTCTACCTGGATGATATTCTGGAGTCGATCTGTGCGATTGAAGAATTTACGCGTGGCGTCGACTACGACTTTTTCTGCACTGATCGCAAAACCTATTCTGCAACTCTGCGTGAATTCATCGTGATCGGTGAAGCCATCGCCCATATCCCGGAACCGGTCAAGACCGCGTTTCCATCCATTCAGTGGCGTCTGATCAAGGATTTTCGTAATTTCATCGTACATGAATACTTTGGTGTCGACCAACGGATTGTGTGGGATGCCGTGCGGCTGGAACTACCACCGTTACATGCTGAAATGGCCCGTTTGCAGGCTTCTCTTGCTGCACCCTGACATCCCCCTCCAGTACACGGCCGGATCGGACCCGTCGGCAATGTCTGCTGACCAGACCGATGCACAGGCTGACAGGTCAAAGGCTTAAATGCTGCTTTCCACAGATTGACAGGATTTACACAGATTAAAGAAAAATCGTTGCTTCTAAAATCTGCGTTAATCTGCGTAATCTGCGGATCAAAGTCTTTAAAGCCGTATTCCCGCGACCATTGGCATTCCCGAGGCGATTTTTGATCGGGAATCCAGCCTTTTTTATTTAGGGAGTCAGTGAAACTTTAACTTTTTAATGGAACGCGGATGACACGAAAAAGGGTATGAGGGTTTTGATTTTGAAGGGGAAGAGGGATAATCTCAAAGGGGAGATTCATAAGGTTGACCAACGTGTGACGGCAATGTCTTCTGACCTGGCCGAGCACCGCCACGATATTGAAGCGCATCGTAAGGGGTGGCGGGTGAGTGAAGGGGAATGAAGCGGCGCAAAAAATTGCTTTTGAATCAAAGGCTTGATTAGCCGCGATGAAAATCTGATAAAATCTGATAGGTCAAAAACTCGGGGCCTGGTGAGAAGCAAAAAAACAAAAGCTATGGGTTGTGATTTAAGATTTATCAGATGTTATCAGGATGACTTTTTATAATGCCGGGGACGAACCGCAACTTATCGATTGGAGTGAAAAATCATGAATAAGAACGCTATAGAAAATGCAAAAGATCGAGACATGGCCAGTTCATTTGTTGCAATCCGCCGTGCTGCGAAGCGTGCTCGTCAGG
>JACUTX010000040.1 GCA_014859615.1 Desulfuromonadales bacterium
GTTCACGGATAAGATCGTTAACATCAAGACCATGAGCTCGGGCACCGAGCGTCAGGGTTTCGTTATCGACACCGCCGCACCCCATACAGGCCAGATTGAATTTATTCTTGAGCATTTTTCCGACTTCCGGACTCATTTTTAAAACCTGGCCGAAGGTCATATCGGCTGTTACTTTTTTTGTTTTCATCGTCTCACCTGTAAGCAATATCGATAATTTCGTACACTTTAACCCCGGAAGGGACCCTGATGTGGACTTCGTCATCGATATGATGACCAATTAAAGCTTTACCGACCGGAGATGTTATTGAAATTTTCCCCTCTTTAATGTTCGCCTCTTCCTCGCCGACGATCTGGTAGGTTACTTCTTTTTCCGTATCGACATCGAGCATGGTAACGGTTGCGCCAAAAACGATATTTTCGGCATTAAGCTGTGTCGGGTCAATGACCTGCGCCCGGGCGATTTTACTGTTTAATTCTTGAATACGCCCTTCTATCATCCCCTGTTTTTCTTTGGCGGCATCGTATTCAGCATTTTCAGACAGGTCCCCATGATCGCGAGCCAATGCGATTTCATTTACGACTTTTGGTCGCTCTACACGAACCAGACGTTTCAACTCTTCCTGAAGACTTTGGTGGCTGGCGGGGGTCATTGGTACACGATCAGACATAACTTTTCCTTTGATAATAAAATGACCGGACGAGGTAAACCCCGCCCGGCAGTATCGTTCCTGTTGCAGTAAATTTAGCGGAGATAATAACCTTGAATTGTTTCGACGTCAAGCCCTTCGCGTTGCATGGCTAAAATTCCATCAACTGCAGCATGCATACCGGCAACCGTTGTAAAGTAAGCAACACTGTGCATCAAAGCTGTCCGCCGAATCGAATAAGAATCAATGACGGATTGAGCTCCGAAAGTCGTATTGAAAACCATGGTAATTTCGTTGTTTTTAAGAGCGTCAACGCAGTGCGGGCGCCCCTCTTTTACCTTGTTGATTAATTCAACCTCGACACCATGTTCCTGCAGGTAGTGGGCAGTCCCGTCAGTGGCAACCAGCTTGAATCCGGAGAGAGAGAGTTTGCGCACCGGGTCGAGAATCTGTTCCTTATCTTCATCCTTGACACTTACAAAAACTTTTCCGCCAAGAGGGAGGTTGACCCCGGCACCGATTTGGGCTTTGGCGAAGGCCCGGCCAAATTCCTTATCAATCCCCATGACCTCTCCGGTCGATTTCATCTCTGGTCCAAGCAGGGTGTCGACCCCGGGAAATTTTACAAACGGAAAGACAGCTTCTTTGACGGAGAAATAATTGGGAATTATTTCTCCGCTGATGCCGAGCTCGGCCAGGCTTTTGCCAGCCATAACCCGGGCGGCGATTTTAGCCAGTGGGCGACCGGTCGCTTTGGAGACAAACGGGGCGGTACGACTCGCCCTCGGATTGACTTCGATCAGGTAGATCTCCCCTTTTCTGACGGCAAACTGGATATTCATCAGTCCGACGACACCGATCTCCAGAGCAAGAGCAACTGTCTGACGACGAATTTCGTTTTGAATCGACATGTCGAGTGAGTACGGCGGCAAGGTGCAGGCCGAATCGCCAGAATGAATACCGGCTTCTTCTATGTGCTGCATAATCCCGCCGATAACAACCTCTTTGCCATCGCACAAGGCATCAACATCGACCTCAATGGCCGCTTCCAGAAATTTATCTACCAGAATGGGATGACCTGGCGAAATTTTTACCGCGTAAAGCATATAACTGCGCAGCGCTTCCACATCATAGACGATCTCCATGGCGCGTCCCCCCAGAACATAAGATGGGCGAACGACAACCGGATAACCGATCTCTTTGGCGACCTCTTCGGCATCTTCGAGTGAACGGGCGATGCCGTTGGTGGGTTGTTTCAGATTGAGCTTATGCAGTAAAGCCTGAAATCGTTCACGGTCTTCAGCCCGGTCGATTGCATCAGGGGATGTTCCGATGATCGGGACGCCGGCCGCTTCGAGGGCGACGGCTAATTTCAGCGGTGTCTGCCCGCCGAACTGCACAATCACTCCGACCGGCTTTTCGATTTCAACGATCTCCAGAACATCTTCTAAAGTGAGAGGTTCAAAATAGAGACGATCTGAAGTGTCATAATCGGTCGAAACCGTCTCTGGATTACAGTTGACCATGATCGTCTCGTAGCCGTCTTCAGCGAGGGCAAAAAGACCATGGACACAACAGTAGTCGAATTCGATCCCTTGGCCGATACGGTTTGGTCCGCCACCAAGAATGATGATCTTATTGCGATCCGTCGGTGCCGCCTCGCACTCTTGTTCGTAGGTCGAGTAGAAATATGGCGTGTAAGCCTCAAATTCAGCGCCGCAGGTATCGACCCGCTTATAGACGGGACGCACCCCGCTCTCGATTCGTTTCTGCCGAATGGTCGATTCATCCGTCTTCCAGAGCAGAGCCAGACGCTTGTCAGAAAAACCGTACTGTTTGGCTTCGCGTAGCAGATCGGTGAACTCTGCGTCCCCCTGACCGAACAGATGTGTTGCTGCGATCAGTTCTTCTTCTTTATTGATAATTTGGCGGATATTTTCGACAAACCATGGATCGATGCCGGTCAGATTACAGATCCGCTCGGTGCCGAATCCGCAGCGGATCGCATCCCCCATATACCAGAGTCGTTCCCAGTTCGGGACGAGGAGTTTCGCTTCGATCTCTTTTTCCTGCTCTTTTGAAATCTTTGCCGGGGCACGGCACGGCTCTTCAAACAGGCGGCTTTCGAATCCATAAGAATCGATTTCAAGAGACCGGAGCGCTTTCTGGAACGATTCTTTAAAGGTTCGTCCGATCGCCATAACTTCGCCGACCGATTTCATCTGTGTGGTCAGTGTCGCATCCGCCTGTTGGAATTTTTCAAAGGTAAAGCGGGGGATCTTGGTGACAACATAATCGATGGTCGGCTCAAATGAGGCGAGAGTCTCCCGGGTAATGTCGTTGGTGATTTCATCGAGGGTATACCCGACGGAGAGCTTGGCGGCAATCTTGGCAATCGGGAAACCGGTCGCCTTGGAAGCGAGGGCTGAAGAACGGGAGACGCGGGGGTTCATTTCAATCACAACCAGACGCCCATCGACCGGATTGATTCCGAACTGGATATTTGAACCGCCGGTTTCAACGCCGATTTCACGGATAATACGGATCGAGACATCGCGCATAATCTGGTATTCTTTGTCGGTCAGTGTCTGTGCCGGGGCAACGGTGATCGAATCACCCGTGTGCACCCCCATCGCATCGAAATTTTCAATCGAGCAGATTATTACGACATTGTCCGCCAGATCGCGCATGACTTCCAGCTCATACTCTTTCCAGCCGATCACCGATTCTTCAATCAGAATTTCATCGGTCGGTGAGGCGTCGATACCAGCCAGGATAATCTGCTGATACTCTTCCATGTTGTAAGCGATACCGCCACCGGAACCGCCAAGAGTAAACGAGGGGCGGATAATCGCCGGAAAACCGATCGATTCGATGATCTGCATCGCCTCTTCTTCGGAATGAGCCAGCCCGGATTTCGGGACAGCGACGCCGATCCTCTCCATTGCTCCCTTGAACAGGGTGCGGTCTTCGGCCATTTCGATTGCCGGGAGTTTGGCTCCGATTAATTCAACGCCATATTTTTCAAGAGTACCGTCTTTTGCGACTGCAACCGCCGTATTGAGCGCTGTCTGACCGCCGAGAGTCGGCAATAGAGCGTCGGGGCGTTCTTTGGCAATAATTTTTATGAGTGACTCCGGCGTTACCGGTTCAATATAAGTTCGATCAGCAAAATCGGGATCGGTCATGATGGTTGCCGGATTTGAATTGAGAAGAATGACTTCGTATCCCTCCTCTTGCAAAGCCTTGCAGGCTTGCGTTCCGCTGTAATCAAATTCGCAGGCCTGACCGATGACAATCGGCCCAGCGCCGATAATCAGGATCTTTTTGATATCCGTACGTTTTGGCATAATGTTCCCTTAAAAATGCTGTTTAAAAATGGAATAGTATTGTTAATCGAGATCAGCATGATACTCCTGCAACGAGCGGACGCACCCTTTGTTACGTAATCTCGCGTCAATCCCTGCCGCTGCAGCCTGAGCGGCTGCGGCGGTTGTGATGTAGGGGACCTTGTAGCGGATGGCGGTTTTTCGTATATAGGAATCATCGTGCAGACTCTGTTTGCCGATGGGAGTGTTGATCACCAGTTGAATTTCACCATTTTTCAATGCATCGCCAATATTGGGTCGTCCTTCGTGCATTTTTAAAATTGATTCGACTGCCACGCCTTGCGTATGCAGAAAATCAGCGGTACCCGAGGTTGCCCGCAGACTGAAACCGAGCACAACAAACATCCGCGCGGTTTCGAGAATTGCAGGTTTGTCGGCTTCGGCAATGGTAAATAAAACAGATCCTTTCAGCGGCAGGCAGGTACCGGTCGCTTCCTGGGCCTTATAGAAAGCCAAGCCGTAACTGTCGGCCAGGCCCAGAACTTCACCGGTCGAGCGCATTTCAGGACCAAGCACCGGATCAACCTCTGGGAACATATTAAAGGGGAACACTGCTTCTTTAACACCGAAATAAGGAACCTGCTTTTGTTTCAGGTCAAATTCGAGCAGTGATTTCCCCAGCATCGCCTGTACGGCCAGACGTGGCATGGGGATAGAGCAAACTTTTGAGACCAACGGCACCGTGCGGCTGGCGCGCGGGTTGGCTTCGAGGATATAGACCTGATTCTGGTGAATCGCATACTGAATATTCATCAAGCCGATAACCCCCATCTCAATTGCAATTCGCCGGGTGTATTCGGTCATGGTTGCAAGATGTTCCGGCCTGATATTGACGGGTGGAATCACACAGGCTGAATCGCCCGAGTGCACCCCAGCCATTTCAATATGTTCCATCACTGCCGGGACAAAAGCGTTGACGCCATCACAGATAGCATCGGCTTCAGCTTCGACCGCATTGTCGAGAAAACGGTCGATCAGGATCGGTCGTTCGGGGGCAATATCGACCGCTTTCTGCAGATATTCGCGCAGCATCTCTTCATCGTGAACAATCTCCATCGCCCGGCCACCAAGTACGTATGAGGGACGAACGATCAGCGGATAACCGATGCGTAACGCAATTTTGAGCGCTTGCTCCAGAGTACTGGCCATCCCCGATTCAGGCTGTGGAATATTGAGCTTGCCCATAATGGCATTAAACTGCTCCCGGTCTTCAGCCATGTCGATTGTCTGGGGGGATGTGCCGATAATTTTTACCCCGGCCGCCTGTAATTCGGCGGCAATATTGAGCGGGGTCTGGCCGCCAAACTGGACGACCACCCCTTCTGGTTGTTCTTTATTATAGATTGATAGTACGTCTTCAACAGTTAAGGGCTCAAAGTAGAGTTTGTCCGAGGTGTCATAATCGGTCGAGACAGTTTCGGGGTTGCAGTTGACCATAATCGTTTCGTATCCGGCCTCACGCAGGGCCAAGGCGGTATGGACGCAGCAGTAATCGAACTCAATCCCCTGCCCGATCCGGTTGGGGCCGCCACCCAGTACCATGATTTTTTTTCGGTTGCTGACCGGTACCGAATCTGTGCTGTTGTAGGACGAAAAATAGTAGGCAGCATTTTCGACGCCGCTGACCGGTACCGCTTCCCAAGCTTCGCAGATTCCGAGTGCCAATCGACGCTCGCGCACAGCTGTTTCAGGCAGGTCGAGAATCTGCGCCAGATAACGGTCAGCGAAACCGTCCTGTTTAGCCTGCCGCAGCAGGTTATCGGGAGGGAGTTGCCCGACATGCGTCAAGAGTCGATTTTCCAACTCGACCAACTCATGCATCTGCTGCAAAAACCAGACTTTGATGCCGGTGCGCTGTGACAGAAATTCAATATCCCCCCCTTTACGCAACGCTTCGTAGAGGATAAACTGCCGCTCACTGCTCGGTTCGGCCAGAAGTTCCAATAGTTCATCAAGGGATTTGCTGTTGAAATCCTTGGCAAAGCCAAGTCCGTAACGGCCATTCTCTAGCGAGCGGATCGCCTTTTGCATCGCTTCCTTATAGTTTTTGCCGATGCTCATTACCTCGCCGACCGCACGCATCTGCGTGCCAAGCTGGTCTTTGACCCCTTTGAACTTTTCAAATGCCCAGCGGGCAAACTTGACGACGACATAATCCCCGCTCGGGGTATATTTTTCGAGCGTCCCGTCACGCCAGTAGGGTATTTCATCCAACGTCAACCCTGTCGCCAGCATGGCTGAGACCAATGCAATCGGGAAACCGGTCGCTTTTGACGCCAGTGCCGAAGAACGGGACGTGCGTGGATTGATCTCAATCACCACCACGCGGTCACTGATGGGATCATGAGCGAATTGAACATTGGTGCCGCCGATCACTTCGATGGCATCGACGATCCGGTAGGCGTAATCCTGCAGTCGCGCCTGAAGCTCGGCGCTGATCGTGAGCATCGGCGCGGTGCAGAAGGAATCGCCGGTATGGACGCCCATGGCATCGACATTTTCAATAAAGCAGACGGTGATCTTATTATTTTTGGCATCGCGCACCACCTCCAACTCAAGCTCTTCCCAGCCACGCACAGATTCCTCAATTAATATCTGGCTGACCGGGCTTAAGGAGAGCCCGCGTGAAGCGATATCTTCAAACTCTTCGAGATTGTAGGCAAACCCGCCACCGGTCCCTCCCATGGTGTACGCCGGGCGAATGACGACCGGCAGACCGGTGCGCTGGATGATTTCGCGAGCCTGATTCATGTTAGTGGCAATTTCGCTGCGGGCCGTTTCGATATGGAGTTGATCCATGGTCTGCTTGAAAGTTTCGCGATCTTCCCCGCGCTTGATGGCAGCGAGATTCACTCCAATGACTTCAACCTGGTACTGATCGAGTACCCCGGCTTCAGCCAACGCCATCGACAGGTTAAGAGCCGTCTGACCACCCAGATTGGGTAACAAGGCGTCAGGACGCTCCTTGGCGATAATTTCGGTCAGACTGGCAATATTGAGTGGCTCAATATAGGTCGCATCGGCCAGATCCGGGTCGGTCATGATCGTCGCCGGATTCGAGTTGACCAGCACAATCTGATAACCAAGCTTGCGCAGCGCCTTACACGCCTGGGTGCCGGAATAGTCAAACTCGCAAGCTTGTCCAATGATAATCGGGCCAGAGCCAATGATTAGAATTTTTTTAATGTCTGTACGTTTTGGCATAATGTCCTTCTTTATCGTAATATGGGAGACTTTACTTTAAGTATCAATATATAAATAACCGTTATTTAGTCATTTTATGCGTCTTCATCATCTCGATAAAGTCATCAAAAAGATACTGGGCATCGTGTGGTCCGGGAGAGGCTTCGGGGTGATACTGAACCGAAAATGCTGGCAGAGATTTATGACGAATCCCTTCGACTGTGTTGTCATTCAGATTGAGGTGTGTGACCGCAACATCGGCAGATAGAGTTCGCGCGTCGACTGCAAACCCGTGATTTTGTGCCGTGATCTCTACGTTTGATCCGTCACCGTGCCGAACAGGCTGATTCCCGCCCCGATGCCCGAATTTAAGCTTATAGGTTTGGGCACCAAGCGCAATCGCCAGAAGTTGGTGGCCGAGACAGATCCCGAAGAGTGGAACCTTGCCGAGCAGTTGGCGGATGTTCTCCTGAGCATAAGCGATCGGCTCCGGGTCGCCGGGACCATTACTTAAGAAAACACCATCCGGCTGCATCGCCAGAACTTCTTCGGCTGAACTGGTTGCCGGAACGACAGTGACCTCGCAACGGCGATCGACCATATTACGAAGGATATTCTGTTTAATCCCAAAGTCGTATGCGACCACCTTGTAAAGCGGTTTATCCGTAACGGTTCTGAAACCCGTTTCCAGACCCCACCCCCCCTCTTTCCATTGATATGCAGCTTTACAGGTTACCTCTTTAACCAGATCGCGGCCGACAATGGACGGCGCTTTATTCGCCTTGGCGATAACCGACTGCGGGTTCAGATCGATCGATGAGATGATCCCGGTCTGGGCCCCTTTGTCGCGGATGTGCCGAACCAGGGCCCGGGTATCGATCCCCTGGATACCGACAATATTGTGATTTTTCAGCCAGGCATCGAGACTCAATTCCGAACGCCAGTTACTCGGAAAATCGCACGCTTCCTTCACAACAAATCCGCTCAAGTGTGGTCGGCTCGATTCAGCGTCTTCACTGTTCACCCCGTAATTTCCGATCTGGGGGTATGTCATCGTCACGATTTCACCATGGTATGAAGGATCCGTCAGGATTTCCTGATACCCGGTCATACTGGTGTTAAAAACGACCTCGCCGATCGTTTCGCCGATTGCACCAAGGGCCTTGCCGGACAACAGGGTCCCATCAGCCAGTGCCAGAATTGCCTTCATAATCTTTGTAACTCCAATGCCCTAAAGTATCTGTGGGGATCATACAGCTTGTAAAAAAGACTTTTTAATTGTTTTAAATGAGGCGGCCACCAAGAATTGTTGCGATTGCAGCCCCCTTCATTTTGCGTTGATCAAAAGCTGTGTTCTTGCTTTTTGAGATCAAATCGTTGGCGCTGACCGTCCACTTTTTGCCCGGATCAATAATGGTCACATCGGCTGGTGCACCAACTGTCAAGGTACCGACCGGCAGGTTCAGAACCGAAGCAGGGCCACTAGTCAACAGCTCAATTGCACGATTCAGGTCAATGACTTTGTCGGAAACCAGTTCAAGAGTCAGCGCCAGAGCTGTCTCAAGGCCGACAACACCATTCATGGCGATATTAAACTCAACATTCTTTTCATCGATATGATGGGGTGCGTGATCGGTCGCAATGGCATCAAGGGTGCCATCGGCCAATCCCTGACGAACGGCAGCAACATCCTCTGCCGAACGGAGCGGCGGGTTCATTTTGGCATTTGTGTTGTAGCCGCGGACCGCCTCATCGGTCAGAATAAAATGGTGCGGTGCCGCTTCTGCCGTCACCCTGACACCGCGTTTTTTTGCAGCCCTGACGATCTCGACAGACCCTCTGGTTGAGACGTGGGCGATATGCAGACGCGCTCCGGTGAATTCACATAACATAACATCGCGGGCGGTCGCGGCATCCTCAGCGACCCAGGGGATCCCTTTCAGGCCGAGCTCAGTTGCAACAAAACCCTCATTCATGACCCCTTTGCCGACCAGGTCAATGTCTTCAGCGTGGGAGATGATGACCGTATTAAACGGTTTGGAGTATTCAAGCGCACAGCGCATCAACTCGCCGCTCGTCACCGGCTTACCATCGTCGGAAAAAGCGACGCAACCGGCACCTTTCATGTCACCCATTTCACTCAGGGAATCACCCTCCAGTCCTTTGGTGATACTCCCGACCGGGAAGACCCGCGCAAACCCCTCTTTTTCTGCTTTTTCAATAATATATTGAGCGACGGACTTATTATCGAGAACCGGTTTGGTATTCGGCATGCAGGCGACGGAGGTAAAACCGCCCGCCGCCGCCGCGCGGGTACCCGAGACAATATCTTCCTTATATTCGTAGCCGGGGTCGCGCAGATGAACATGGATATCGATCAGTCCCGGCGTGACCAGTCGCCCGCTTGCGTTAAAAATCTCAACACCGTCATCCTTGAGATTTTTACCGATTTTTGAGATTTTGCCGTCTTTGATCAGAATATCGAGCTCTGCATCCAGATTATTTGCCGGATCGATCACCCGTCCGCCTTGAATCAGTAATTTCATATCAAACCTCTTTCGTCTAAGCAGCTCAGTTGCTTTTTATGCTTCACTATGCTCAACCCCGCTGATCAGATAGAGCAGTGCCATGCGAACCGCAACGCCGTTTTCAACCTGACTGAGAATGACGTTTTGTGGACCGTCGGCAACGTAGGACGAGAGTTCTACGCCGCGATTGATCGGTCCCGGATGCATCACCAGCGCATCCGGTCTGGCCAGTTTGAGATTTACAGTATTCAGACCGTAGAATCTGGCGTATTCACGCAAAGAGGGGATTAACGATTTCCCCTGTCGTTCCATCTGGATCCGCAACATCATGACGACATCGGCTCCATCGATCGCTTCATTCATATCAGCATAGACCGTGGCCCCCATCTTTTCGATACCGGGCGGGATCATCGTCCCCGGCCCGGATAGGCGAACCTCAGCCCCCATTTTATTGAGGGCATACAGATTGGAACGGACGACACGACTATGGGTGATATCACCGATAATCGCGACCTTCAAATCTTCAATCCGCCCCTTATGCTGACGGATGGTAAAAAGATCGAGCAGAGCCTGACTCGGATGCTCATGTGCACCGTCACCGGCATTGACAACCGAACAATTCAACCGTTGGGCAAGATAGTGCGGCGCACCGGATGCCGAATGACGCATGACAATAATATCCGGGTGCATCGCTTCAATGTTACGCGCTGTATCTTCCAGCGTTTCACCTTTGGTGACCGATGAGGCAGATGCCGAGATGTTGACCGTGTCAGCAGAGAGTCGTTTACCGGCAATTTCAAACGATGTCCGCGTACGGGTGCTCGACTCGAAGAACAGATTGATGATTGTTTTTCCACGCAGGGTCGGAACCTTTTTAATCTCCCGCGTGTTGATCTCTTTAAAACTCTCGGCCGTATCCAGAATCGTGATAATATCCTCGCGCGACAATTCGTTTATACCGAGAATATGTTTATGGGCAAACGCCATACCAGCCTCCTCTATTTAACTCGCGGCTTCAGCAGATGAACTTCTGCGGCACAGTTGTTATCGTCAAAAATCAGATCGACTTTTTCCTCCTTCGCCGTCGGAACATTGCGGCCGACAAAATCGGCCCGAATCGGCAATTCACGATGACCTCGATCGATCAGGACAGCCAATTGAATCGCCCGAGGTCGACCAAGATCCATCAGGGCATCCATCGCTGCCCGAATTGTCCGACCGGTGAACAACACATCATCCACCAAAACAATCGATAGACCATCAAGATTGAAAGGGATATCCGTCGGGCCAACTTTTACGGTGCCACGCGAAGAGAGATCGTCGCGATAAAGGCCGATATCGATACTGCCGCATGGAACATCGACCTGTTCAATCCGGGAGATAATTTTGGCCAATTCTTTACTGAGAGTGTCACCGCCGGATCGGATCCCGACCAGGGCGAGATTTTTACTCCCTTTATTCTGCTCCAGAATCTCATGGGCAATCCGGGTCAGAGCGCGATTAACTCCAGCAGAATCGAGTAAAATTGTCTGTCCACTTGCCATAAAAATACCTCCTGACCTGGTTGCTCAGACACAAAAAAAGGTATCGCGCTGCATACAGTGCGATACCGGGATAAATTTTAGAGGAGAATTGCTTCTCATTTTTTTGCCACCCTTGTCGATCTCACAGGATCGACTTAAAAGGGACTGAATTGTCATAAACCGCAGGAACTATATCAATGCTGAGCCGGTCGGTCAATGGAAAAACCGCTAAATTTTCCTATTCGATCAAACGGCCGATTCGACTCCAGCGGACTGTGTTGTTTTGCGCGTTCCACGACCAGTATTTTATAAAAGCCAACCCCTTGATATTGGCTTCAGGAACAAACCCCCAGTAACGCCCATCACGAGAATTGTCGCGATTATCCCCCATAACAAAATAACTGTCAGGCGGTACGGTTACAGGTAGCATGCAGTCCCTCACCGTCCCCTGCGCGTCATGCTCCCAGCTCCCGATTGCACTGCATCCCGGGATTATGTAAGACGAGGTATAGCGCTCTTCATCTATTTTAAACGGCTCGCCATTCAGATAAACCTGTTTATCCCTGATCTCAACCTGATCACCTGGGATGCCGATAATTCTTTTAATGAAATCCTTGCGGGTAAAATAATTCAGCTTTTCATTAATGGTATCGACCGGCCATTCAAAGACGATAACGTCTCCGCGTTCAGGACTGCGAACCGGAAGGATCCGGGTTTCGGTAAAAGGGATCTGGGTGCCATAAATAAATTTATTGACCATCAGATGGTCACCGATAAGCAGGGTCTCTTCCATCGACCCCGAAGGTATCTTGAACGCCTGAATCACAAATGTCCTGATAATTATGGCCAGAATCGCAGCAAAAATAAGGGCTTCAGTCCACTCTTTATACCATGGTTTTTTTTGTTTTTTAGCTCTGATGATGACCGTTTCATCCATGTCGTTACTCTTTCACTTTAAGTATTGCCAAAAAGGCCTCTTGGGGAAGTTCAACACTGCCGATCTGTTTCATCCGCTTTTTGCCAGCTTTTTGCTTTTCGAGCAGCTTTCTTTTCCGCGAAATATCCCCACCGTAACATTTGGCGGTGACATCTTTACGTAAAGCTTTTACGGTTTCACGCGCAATAACTTTCCCCCCTATTGCTGCCTGGATTGCAACGACAAACTGTTGACGCGGAATAAATTCTTTCATTTTTGCCACCAGATCACGCCCTCTGAGGATCGCTTTCCCCCGATGAACAATCAACGAAAGAGCGTCGACATCATCACCGTTGATCATGATGTTTAATTTAACCAGATCACTTTTACGATACTCAAGCGGTTCGTAATCGAGAGATCCATAGCCACGGGTAATCGATTTCAGACGGTCATAAAAATCGAGAACGATCTCGTTGAGCGGGAGCTCATAGGTCACCATAACCCGATTTGAGGACAAATAACGCAGTTCGCGCTGGACCCCCCTCTTCTCTTCACAAAGGGCAAGAACTCCGCCGATAAAATCGTTCGGGACGTGAATCGTCGCAAGGATAAACGGTTCATCGATCTGATCAACAAATTGGACATCCGGGAGCTTGTTGGCACTGTCGACTTCAAAAGTTTTCTTCTTCGAGTCGGTCACTTTGTAGACAACGGTCGGGGCGGTGGTGATAAGATCGATGTTGAACTCGCGTTCAAGACGCTCCTGAACAATCTCCATGTGCAAAAGACCGAGAAAACCGCAACGAAAACCGAAGCCGAGCGCTAAGGAATTTTCGGGCTCAAACGAGAAGGCCGAATCGTTCAATCGCAGTTTCTCCATCGCATCGCGCAAGAAATCGTAATCATTGGTATCGATGGGATAGAGACCGGAAAACACCATCGGTTTAACTTCCTTAAAACCGGGAAGCGGGACCGTCGCCCCCTTTTTTTCATGGGTAATCGTGTCACCAACCTTGGCATCCTGCACCGTCTTGATTCCGGCGATAATGAATCCGACTTCACCGGCTGACAGCTCTTTTTTCTCCAACGTGTGAGGCGTAAACACACCGAGTTTCAAAACCTCATAAGCATGGCCGCTCGCCATCAGCTTAATCCGATCCCCTTTTTTGATCTGTCCGTCAACAATCCGGACCAGAACAATCCCGCCCTGATAGGAGTCGTACCAGGAGTCGAAGATCAATGCCTTGAGTGGTGCCACCGGATCACCAGCCGGGGGCGGAATTTTCGCCACGATCTCTTCTAAAATCTCGTGAATACCGATCCCTTCCTTGGCGCTGGCGTGAACAGCATTCGTAGCGTCAATGCCGATAATTTCCTCTATATCGGCTATGACCCGTTCAGGATCTGCGCTCGGTAAATCTATTTTATTCAAAACCGGGAAGACTTCGAGATTCTGCTCGATCGCCAGGTAGACGTTTGCCAGCGTTTGTGCTTCAACCCCCTGTGATGCGTCTACAACCAGAAGAGCCCCTTCGCAGGCCGAAAGAGAGCGACTGACTTCATAGTTGAAGTCAACATGACCCGGGGTGTCGATCAGGTTAAGCATGTAATCATGTCCATCATCGGCCCGATATTTAAGACGAACCGATTGCGCTTTGATGGTGATCCCTCGTTCCCGTTCAATATCCATCTTGTCGAGAAATTGCGCCGACATCTCTCGAGCCGTCAGAGCTCCGGTCGCCTCAAGGAGACGGTCGGCAAGGGTCGACTTGCCATGATCGATATGAGCAATGATTGAAAAATTCCGAATTCGGCTCTGTTCCATTATCTCGATATATCCGTTCCTGTTATGGGGACCCGTAAGATATAGCCTACGTGAAAAATTGTAAAGAATATTAGCCGTACCCAAAGCGTTAAACCAGCGTGATCTGGTGATAAATTGTTGCATTGGCGTTACGGAAAGTGTATAGACGAAGAGCATTATCAGTTGTTGTGCAGATTTATTGCAATCAGGTTTAATCTGCGGCTATTGTCGACATTGGTGTCCCGATCGCTTTTTTGATTGCGTCAATCCTGCACATACCCGTTTCGGCATTGCCGGTGTAAAAAGGAGCATGTGATGGCAGAAGGAACAGTGAAATGGTTTAACGATTCCAAGGGGTTTGGCTTTATTACTCAGGATGATGGGCCCGATGTGTTCGCACACTATTCCGCCATTGGTGGGGACGGGTTTAAATCTCTGGCGGAGGGTGATCGGGTCAGTTTTGACATCATCGACGGTCCGAAGGGGCCGCAAGCTGCAAATATACAGAAAATTTAAACAGCAAAATCTGGTTCATAGTCGCTACAAAACGCCCCGAATGACGATCATTTCGGGGCATTTTGTTTATTTATTGCGGACAACCTCAACCTTGTAACCGTCAGGGTCGGTCATAAAGTAGAACTGCGGCGGGGAGCCGGGAAGTCCTTTTAGTGGAGTCACTTCAAATCCTGCTTCTGAATGCTTTTGGTGTGACCCTTCCAGATCATCGACGCCGACGGCAACATGAGAATAGCCGTTGCCGATTTCATACGGTTGCGTTCGTCCGTAATTGCAAGTCAACTCCAGTTCAAATGGCGCCCCCTTGGCAATCAGGTAAGACAAGGTAAAGTCTTTTGGGTACTCTTTTTTACGTGCGATCTCAAAACCGAACGCATCGATATAAAAACGTTCCGATGCATTCAGATCGAGAACACGTAGACAGACATGTATCATTTTGTAATTCATAAAACTCTCCTTGTGAAGTAGCGGTTTTACAGCAGAGCGGTCAGCCTCTTCTGACGAGATACTGATTGACTTCGCTTAAGACGCTTGACTTTGAGATTGAGCGGGTTACTGTCACGTCCGGGCAATAAGTAGACAGTCGGCGTCATCAGATCCTCACTGTTTTGTCGATTAAACAGAGAGCACAGATCCAACCGAAAGAAAAATGGTTTCGGTCGGGAAATGTGCATACAAATCAGCTGAACGGCGCTGTCCGGTGCAATGCCCCACTCCGATTTTACTGACTTTATACTGTTTCAGTACGGCGATGGTCTGTGCAAATTGTGCATCATTCAATGGTGCCAAATGCATCCCGCCGAGGACTGCATAGATTTTAGCATCACCCATCTTAGTCGTCACATGATGCAAGATATTTGCAAGACCGGCGTGAGCACAACCGAGTAGAACCACCAACCCGTACTCAGATTCGATCACCAAAGAGCAATCATCTTCTAACAGATCCTGGGTCAATACTCCACACGGATCTACATAGTGCAGGGCCTTGTCGACTTTTTCAAACTCGGTTTGTCGCAGGATTTCACCGGTTAACCAAAGACCTGGTGAAATTTCCCTGAACCTGGTGGAGAGATCAAAACAGGCACCGAGTTTTTCATATTGATCCTGGCTTAAGGGTGTCCCGTTCGGTCTTTATTCGAATTTACCAAGCCAGAAACGTTCCCGGAAAAGATCAGGATGAGCATAAACCGGGAGTGTGCCGGTTCGACTCAGGAGTTGCTGCAACCCACCCGTATGATCAAAATGTCCATGACTTAAAACAACCCCTTGTAAATTAGTCAATGAGATATTTAACAGATCAGCGTTGTGCAACAGGCCCAAGCCCTGGCCCGTATCAAATAGAAACACGCCATGATCGGTTTCGACCAGACATGAAAAACCGTGTTCGCCAATGGCGTGAACCGGCTTTTCAACACTGTTTTCGCAGAGGATAATCAAACGTTTCAACATT
>JACUTX010000320.1 GCA_014859615.1 Desulfuromonadales bacterium
GATTTTTAGTATGCCTTTAGTTGGTTTAATTATGAACCTCTTGGGGACATGTGAGTAATGTGCAAACCTCATCATCACTTCATCTAGTACGAAGTGGAGTTCAGTGCATACCCAGTTCTGTAATTTAGAATTTAAAAGCCAGGGGTGAAGAATTGCACCATTTAAATGTAAAACGGGGACAGAATCTGATTCTGTCCCCGTTTGAAACTTCCGCTATTTTAACTTCACCTACTTGAAGAAATACCCCGCCACGCGCCAGCCGCGGTTTTTGTCGAGCATAACGATCACCGTTTCACTCACCGCCACTCTTTTTTGATATTGTGAGTTGAAGGTCAGCATCACATACTCACCGTCCGGACTGTCTTTGGCCGAGGTTGAATAGCTGACTTCGATCTGTTTTCGCTCGATAACCGAACCGAGGGAGTTGCGGACCCCTCTGAGTTTTTCGACCCAGCCGATCAACGTCTCCCTCTCCTTCAGAAGTGCCGCCCCCTCTTTGCGGGCCTCTTCAAAGTCGTTATTATCGATCCGTTGCAAAAATTCGAATGCGGCCGTCGTTGCCCGGTTAATTTTTTCCGGGTCGGGCTCATCTTTTAGGTAAGGGACCAGAATAATAGCTGCACTGGCGATAAGCAGGGCGATATGAATACCATATTTTTTTAAAAACAAAAGGGCCTCCGGTCTTTGGATTGTGGAAATATTAATGCGCAATATAAGGGAATCGCTTTGCAAAGTTCAAGTTACTTATTCTTCAAACGTGTTTCGAGTGGACCCGGTTCGATCAATCCTTGTCGATAAAGCCCGCCGATCGTTTTTTTGAACAGTTTTTTACTCAGTCCGAGTCGCCTGAAAATCTCTTCGGGGGGGCTCTTGTCGCCGAGGGGGAGCACCGGATCGGTCCGGAGCGCAGTCAGGATCGTTTCGGTGGCGGCATCGATCTCCTGCAAAGCACCCCGCCGCAGGGTGACATCGATCTTGCGGTCGTCGCGAATCTGTTTGACACTGCCGGTGAGATGCTGGCCGCGGCGAATTCCGGGGTGCAATTCGTCTTTAAACAGGAGCCCTTCATACACCCCTTCGATGATCACTTTGGCACCGAGCGGGGTGAAAGTCCAGATCTGCAGATCGACCTGCTCACCGGCCCGAAGATCGATCTTTTCGCGCTCAAGACACTCTTCGATAAAAGCGGTGCCGACGATCCGCTCCTGTTGGTCGAGGCAAATTTTGACCAGATAAGAGCTGCCGATCTCCATCTTCTCCGGCTGCTCCGAATAGGGGACGAGCAGATTTTTATCCAACCCCCAATCGAGAAATGCGCCGGGCGGGCCGAGGTCGACCACTTTGAGCAGCACAAACTCACCGACCTCACCCTTCGGTTTGCGGCAGGTGGCGGTCGGACGATTCGAGGCATCGAGGTAGAGAAAGACATTGAGCAGGTCTCCCTTTGTTGTCCCGTCCGGAACCTCTTTTTTCGGCATCAACGTCAGCTCACCTTCGGTCGCCATCCAGGCGCCCTTGTCGTCGATCCGTTCTACTTTAAGGCTGGCCATACGGCCCGGTTTGAACATTTGCGACTCCTTGAGATCGAGCGTAATAATCTTGCGCAGTATAAAGTAAAGTCGCCCAAAATGCAGATGATATTTTATTATTATCAGCTTTCCCCTCTTTTCAATTATTCGGCAGTCAGTTATACTCCTCATTTGCTGATCTTCAGCAGAGTTTATAACTATACAGGCACAAGGAGTATCATCATGAAAGTCGGTATCGTCGGCTGGCGCGGCATGGTCGGGTCGGTTCTGATGCAACGAATGCAGGAAGAGAATGATTTTGCCGGCGTAGAGCCGGTCTTTTTCTCGACGTCGCAGGCGGGGGAGCCTGCTCCGATGGGGGCCGGGACGCTGAAGAGTGCGGACGATATTGCCGCCCTCAAACAGCTGGATGTGGTGATCACCTGTCAAGGGGGCGATTACACCAATGCGGTTCATCCACAGCTGCGTAAAGAAGGGTGGAACGGTTACTGGATCGATGCGGCAAGTTCGCTGCGGATGAAAGATAACGCCGTGATCGTTCTCGATCCGGTTAATCGCAATGTGATCGACGCGGCTCTCGATAATGGGATCAAGGATTTCATCGGCGGCAACTGTACCGTCAGCCTGATGTTGATGGGGCTCGGCGGCCTGTTTCGGGCCGATCTGGTCGAGTGGGCAACTTCGATGACTTACCAGGCAGCGTCCGGTGCTGGAGCGCCGAACATGCGCGAACTGCTGGCGCAGATGGGGGCGCTGCACGGCAAGGTCGACGATCTGCTGCAGAATCCTGGCTCGGCTATTCTCGATATCGACCGCAAAGTGGCTCAAGCTCTGCGCACTTCGGATATGCCGATCGATAATTTTGGCTTTCCGCTCGCCGGCAGTCTGCTGCCGTGGATTGACCGGGCCGTCGAAGATGGGCAGAGCCGCGAAGAGTGGAAAGGGTATGCCGAGACCAATAAGATCCTGGGCACCAGCAACCCGATTCCGATTGATGGTCTCTGCGTCCGGGTCGGTGCGATGCGCTGTCACAGTCAGGCGTTGACGATCAAGCTGAAGCAGGAT
>JACUTX010000041.1 GCA_014859615.1 Desulfuromonadales bacterium
AAAGAGCAGGTTGAAGATGCGGAAAAGCATCTGCAGGACCTGGAGGAATTGGGCATTACAGTTCGCATGGTTCTTGACTTCTATGAACTGCGCAATTCAAAGCGGGAACTGAGCCTGTTTCATGGCGAACTGCCAATCCTGACCTTTCATACAAAATCGCTGGATGCGCAGCAACTTACCCTCAAAAGATTTATGGATATTACTGGCTCTCTGGTCGGCCTCGGGATCACTGCGGTTTTTTTCCCTTTGATTGTCCTGGCTATCAAGCTTGACGCCCCCGGTCCCCTCTTTTTCGGCCAGGAGCGGGTCGGTGAGAGCGGGCGCATTTTCAAATGCTGGAAATTTCGCTCCATGTACCTCGACGCCGAGGAGCGCAAAAAAGATCTGATGGCCCAAAACGAGATGAAGGGGGCTATTTTCAAAATAAAGGACGACCCTCGCATCACCAAGGTCGGCAAGTTTTTACGCAAGACCAGTCTCGATGAATTGCCGCAGTTCTTCAACGTGCTCAAAGGCGAGATGAGTCTGGTCGGGACACGCCCTCCGACGCTGGGCGAAGTGGCGGAGTATGAAAACTGGCATCACCGCCGCATCAGCATCAAACCGGGGATCACCGGCATGTGGCAGGTAAGCGGACGCAACAAGATCGATGATTTCGATGAAATTGTTCATCTCGATCTGAAATATATCAACGACTGGAACATCTGGCTGGATGTCAAAATCCTGCTGCAAACGATCAAGGTGGTCTTTGCCAGAGAGGGGAGTTCTTAGGAACAAACAGAAGAGGGAAGGGGATGGTCGTTACATAGAAATTGCCCTCGTGTGGGAATAATCTAAAAAAAGAGGACGAAATAACATTTCGTCCTCTTTTTTTTTAATATACTCTTTGGAGATATCGGCCTTTTTTGATACCCTTGCAAGAGTATGTGCCTGTTTTTTTTGGGTAAAAACGGTGGGGTTATGTCCATTCAGGTTCTCGATCAAAGACTCATTAGCCGCGGATGCAATCTGATCAAATCGGATAGGTCAAAAACTCTCTCACGCAAAGCCGCGAAGCACGCAAAGAGGGTCTAAGAAAACGATTTTTGTCATTCCCGAAGCGATTTAATCGGGAATCCAGATTTTAAAGATTGAAAGGTTGGATCCTTTAATAGAGTCATTCGGGGATGACAGTTCAAAGGCAAGGCGTTTCTCGCAGAGCCCGCAGAGAGAGACAAAGGGATTTTAACCGAAAATACGTCTTTAAGTTCCCTCTGCCTCCTCTGTGATCTCAAGTGAGCGCAGTGAACGGGCGAGAGATGCTTTGGTTTAAAATCCTCACAGCTGTTTACCACAAAAAAAATCAGACCGTAACGCCGTAAGGAGTGCGAATGGATGATCGTGAAACCACCCTGCAGGATTTAAAAGACCGCATGGCCACCTTTGTACGCGAGCGCGACTGGGAACAGTTTCATACCCCAAAGAATCTTGCCATGTCGATCGCTATTGAAGCGGCTGAATTGATGGAGCATTTTCAATGGCTGACGGTTGAGGCGTCCAAAAATCTGGAATCCGATCATCTGCACGCTATCGGGGAAGAGCTGGCCGATATCATCATCTATTCCCTGTCGTTATCGAACCGACTCGGCCTTGATCTGTCGCAGACCGTTCTGGCCAAGATGGAGAAAAACAGTCTTAAATATCCGTCGGAGAAGGTCAAAGGGAAGTCGCATAAATATACCTATTATCAGGATAGTGATGACTGAAAATGTGAGAAAACCGGGTAAACCGGCCAAAAAATATAGTCAGGCGGCGCGTCTGCACGATGTGATCCGGATCCTTGAGGCAAGGTACGGGGCGACGGTCGATGAAATTGCTGACGAGGCGAAGATAACCCGGCGTACTGTTTATCGCGATCTCGGGGCGATCCGCGATGCCGGTTACCCTCTGGTTGCGGAAAAAGGGGAAGATGGTTATACCGTTTACCGTTTTATCACCGGTTTCAAGAAGCTTCCACCGATCACTTTTTCACTTGAAGAGTTGATGACCCTCTATCTCTGTCGCGGCCAGCTCTCTTTTTTACAGGGGACACCGTTTCAGGACGATCTCGAAGCGATCTTCGGTCGTCTCCGCTCCAGCCTCCCGCCGCGCAGTGTCGCCCATCTGGAGCGGATCGCGTCGGCAGCGACCCCCCGCTTTCAGGGGGTACGTGATTATCAGGGGAAAAAGCTGCTGCTCGCTGAACTGCGCAAGGCGCTCCTCTATCAATATCGCTGCCGCCTGACCTATACCCCGCCGCATCGCGAAGCGACCGATTATCTGTTTGAACCCTATACGCTCCTCTTTTTCAACAACTCCCTTTATCTCGGCGGTTACGCCCACAATCGCAAAGCGTTGCGCCTGTTTCTGGTCGATCGGGTCGATCGGGTCGAATTGCTGACGGAACGGTTCGAAGTTCCGGAAGAGTACCGTGCCGATGATCTGACCGGGAGCGCTTTCGGCCTGATTGAAGGAGAGACATTTGAACTCAAGGTTCGCTTCGCTTTGGAGGTGGCGCATCTGGTTCGCGAACGTCTCTGGCACCCGAGTCAGAAGATCGAGGAACAGGAGGATGGATCACTGATTCTGTCGCTGCAGGCCAGTGGTGAAAAGGAGATCCTCTCCTGGCTCTACTCTTATCTGCCGCATGTTCAGGTCCTCGAGCCGCCAGCACTGAAACAGCTGTTTACCGAAGGGTTACGCGCCGCCCTGGCAAATATTTCCCCTTCAATATAGCGTCCTGTTCTGATTTTGTGACTTAATCTGTCACACATGTCGGTAGACTGGAATCATAACCGACAAAGGAGGTCACTATGGTCTGGCTCGATGCAATCGATTCTCAGGGAAACGCTCTTTATTTTGCCATCCATCATGTTGAACGGCAGCGGCGCGGGCGACGCTGGCAGCATTTTGTCAACGGTGTCTGCGGCAACGGTCTGGTCGAAACAGATGTTCTGGTCGAACCGGATAGAGGCGGCATTGTCACCTTTGCCGATCTTTCGGTCGGCGGCGGTTCTGATCACTCTCTTTTGTCAACAGTCAATCGCTTAGATCTTGAATCCGAGCTTTTACTGGTCGCCGAATCGCACTGCAGTCAGCATTATGCGCCGAAACCGGTCAGTCGTCTGTTCCAGACGCAGTATGAGCATCAGCCGGGGCGGGTTGTTGAGACCGGGCCGGTCTGGCAACAGGCAGGGTAATGGCAGCATCCGTACCCCGCGTGCTGTACGGTTTAAGCGGCACTGCTGTTTTGTTGTTTGCGTCGATCGTTGCGTTGCATTTTGTCCCCTTTTAAGGTAAAAAACAGGCTCATTTTTTTATCTGAGGAAAAACTGTGATGCGCAATCTTGTTCTCGCTTCAACCAGTCCCTACCGGCGCGAATTGCTGAAGCAGCTCGATCTCCCTTTTGAAGCGGCCACGCCACTTTTTACGGAAAGCGTCGATCAGCGCGTCGCTCCGGAGCTCTTGGTCAAGCACCTCTCTTATGGCAAAGCCGAGAGCCTGCGGCGCAATTACCCGGAATCACTTATCATCGGTTCCGATCAGGTGTTTGTCGATCTGCGGGGGCGTATTCTCGGGAAACCGGGGAGTCGATCAGCCGCGATCAAACAGTTGCAGGCGATGTCTGGCTTAAGCCATACCTTTTATACCGGTATTACCGTTTATGATGCAAAAACGCGTGAATCAATCTCCGATTTTTCGACGTATACGGTGACGCTGCGCAGTTTGACCGATGAGCAGATTATCTCGTATCTCGATCGTGATCGCCCTTTTAGATGTGCCGGGTCATTCAAGATTGAAGGGCTCGGTATCGCCCTGATGGAAAAAATGAGCGGCGAGGATTACACCAGTCTGATCGGACTGCCGCTCATCAAGTTGACGACCATTTTGAGCCATTTTGGCGTCAAGGTCCTCTGACCCCCAATTCTTGACCCGATCCAAAGGTGAATGTTATAGTCGCACGCCTTGTCGCTTCGTCTGCTGCGCGGCCGTTTCTTCTCAATCTTTTTGTTTTGGCTCCCCCTTTTCGTGGATAACGGCTTTACATGAAACACGCTGATTTTGTTCATCTGCATCTGCACAGCCAATACAGTCTTCTAGATGGTGCGATCAAGATTCCCGATCTGGTCAAACGCGCCAACGATCTGAATATGCCGGCTGTCGCCATAACCGATCATGGCAACATGTTCGGTGCGGTCGAATTTTATCTGGAGGCTTCCAAGCACGGGGTTAAACCGATCATCGGCTGTGAGGTTTATGTCGCCCCCGGGGCACGGCAGGATCGTTTTGGTGCGCGTGGATCAGGTGAGGCCTCGAATCACCTCCTTTTGCTGGCAAAAAATCAGACCGGTTATCGCAATCTCTGCCGCATGGTGTCGCAGGCTTATCAGGATGGCTTCTACTATCGACCGCGCATCGATTGGGCTCTGCTCAAAGAGTTTAATGCGGGGATCATCGCCATGAGCGCCTGTCTCGGCGGCGAAATTCCGCAACTGATTCTGAAAGGGCGGGTCGATGAGGCGAAGCGTCGGGCTGAAGAGATCGCACAGATTTTTGATAACGAGCGATTTTATCTGGAACTGCAGGAAAATTTCATCCCGGAACAAAAAATAGCCAACGACGCGCTGATCGATATTGCCCGTCAGACCGGGCTCCCTGTTGTGGCCACCAACGACTGCCACTATCTGACCCGTGAAAACGCCTATGCCCATGAGGTTCTGCTCTGTATTCAGACCGGCAAGACCATGGACGATAATGAGCGGATGCGCTTTCACAACGACGAATTCTACATGAAGACGCCGGCAGAGATGGCGGCCCTCTTTTCCCATATCCCCGAGGCGTTGCAGAGCACGATCGATATCGCTTCGCGCTGCAATCTCGATTTCGATTTCAGTACTTATCATTTCCCCGCGTATGAAAAACCGGCAGATAAAACCCTGGATGAAGCTCTGATTGAAGATTCCCGCACCGGCCTGAAAGAACGGTTCGAAGAGATTCGTCTGGTTCGCCCCGAGTTTTCGGCTGAGGCTGAAAAGGAGTACTGGGAGCGGCTTGACACTGAACTCGATTGTATCATTCAGATGCAATTTCCCGGTTATTTTCTGATCGTTGCCGATTTTATCAACTGGGCCAAAGACCACGAAATTCCTGTCGGTCCTGGTCGTGGCAGCGCTGCCGGGAGCCTGGTTGCCTTTGCCCTGCGGATCACCGATATTGATCCCTTGCCGTATAATCTGCTGTTTGAACGGTTCCTCAACCCGGAGCGGATTTCGATGCCGGATATCGACGTCGATTTCTGTATCTACGGACGTGAGGAGGTTATTAACTATGTGCGTGAAAAGTATGGATCGCAGAATGTCGCGCAGATCATTACCTTTGGCACCATGCAGGCCAAAGGGGTGATCCGGGATGTCGGCCGCGCCCTGAATATCCCGTACAATGAAGTTGACCGGATCGCCAAGTTGGTCCCCACCGCCCTCGGGACGACCCTGAAATCAGCCATGGAGCAGGAACCGCAACTGCGTGATCTCGGCAAAAAGGATCAAAAATTAAAAGGGCTGCTCGATATCGCCCTGGCGCTTGAAGGGTTGACACGCCACGCTTCAACGCACGCGGCCGGAGTTGTGGTGACGCCGACACCGCTGACCGAATACCTGCCGCTTTATGTCGATCAGAAGACTGGCGGTCAGGTGACGCAGTTTGCCATGAGCTATGTCGAAAAGATCGGTCTGGTCAAATTCGATTTTCTCGGGCTCAAGACGCTGACTGTCATCAATAACTGTCTGCGACTGATCCATCGCAACAGTCCGGAGTTTGATCTCCGGGCCATAAAGGATAATGACAGCAAAACTTATGAACTCCTCGCCCGGGGAGAGACAACAGGCGTCTTTCAGCTCGAATCGAGCGGCATGAAAGAGCTTCTGATCAAGCTGAAACCGAACTGTTTCGAAGACATCATTGCGGTCTGTGCTCTCTATCGTCCCGGTCCGCTCGGCTCCGGGATGGTCGATGATTTTATTCAGCGCAAGCATGGCAAGCGCAAGATTACGTACGATTTTCCGCAGCTGGAGCCGATCCTCAAGGATACTTACGGGGTTATCGTTTATCAGGAACAGGTTATGCAGATCGCCCAGGTCCTCGCCAGTTACTCCCTCGGTGGTGCCGATCTGCTGCGACGGGCGATGGGGAAGAAAAAAGCTTCGGAGATGGCCAAGCAGAAGGATCTTTTTCTGCAGGGGGCCAAAGAGAACAAGCTCGACCAGAAGAAGGCTTCTGCGGTTTTCGATCTGATGGAGAAGTTTGCCGAGTACGGTTTTAATAAATCGCATTCGGCGGCCTATGCCTTGATCGCGCTGCAGACCGCTTATCTCAAAACGCATTACCCGGTTGAGTTTATGGCCGCACTGCTCACTGAAGATATGGAAAACACTGATAAAATCATCAAAAATATCAGTGAAGTGCGCTCCATGGGGATTTCAGTTCTGCCGCCCGATATCAATGCATCGGATCGCACGTTTACCGTTCACGATGCCGAGATCCGTTTTGGTCTCGGAGCGGTGAAAGGGGTCGGTTCGGCGGCGCTCGAATCGATTGTTGAGGTTCGTCGGTCCGGGCCGTTTTTGAGTCATGTCGACTTTTGTGAGCGGGTCGATCTGCGCAAGGTCAATCGGCGTGTGGTCGAGGCGCTGATTAAATGCGGAGCGTTCGATTCTCTCGGCGGCAAACGTTCCCAGTATATTGCGGTGCTCGACGAAGCGATAGAGGTTGGTCAGCGCCAGCAGCGCGAAAAAGATTCCGGGCAGGAGTCGCTGTTCGGTACGGAAGAGATTGTCTCTGCGCAAGGGAACGGCTACGGCCATCTGCCGGATATCGAGGAATGGCATGAAAAAGTGCTGCTCGGTTTTGAAAAAGAGGCACTCGGCTTCTTTATTACCGGTCATCCGCTCAATCGGCATACCGAAATTATCAAACGATTCACCACCTGCGATACGGCCGGTCTCTTTGAACGAAGCGATAAGGAGAAGGTGCGCGTATGCGGCCTGGTTGCAGCAACGCGCCAGATGATGACAAAAAAAGGGGATCGTATGGCGATCGTGACTCTGGAGGATCTTTCCGGGGTGGTGGAGGTCGTGGTCTTTCCCGAGCTCTACGCAACCGCCGGTGAACTTCTCAGTGGTGATGAACCGTTGCTCGTCAGTGGTGGTTTGGAAGTTGGTGAAGAGAGTTGCAAAATTATCGCCTCGGAGCTTATGCTCCTGTCGGACGTAAAAGTGGCCCAGACCAGCCGTGTGCATTTTCGCCTGACGACTCCCGGGCTCGATATCAGTCAGTTAAGATTGTTGCGCAGCCTGCTTCTGCGCCATCGCGGCACTTGTGAAGTGCTGCTGCATATTGAGATTCCAAACCGGAGTGAAACCGTGATCAGACTGCCGGAAAATCTTAAGGTTGCAGCAAATGATCAAATAATGGATGATACTCAACAGCTTTTCGGCTACAATGTCGTCACTTTTGAATAAAGCCGGGCCGAGTTTTTTATGTTTTGAATCTGTTGGATGGCAAAATATGTTGCGCTCTGTTGCGGCTCAAAGAGTTTTGAGTCGATGGAATAAAAAAATTTGAGGCGTCGTTTTTTATACGCTGAATCTCTTTGATTACATTGGTGTTTAAAAAGAGTTTTGATGATCGTGCCAAGGCGCAACTGACCCTTTTTACCCGCCCCTTAATCAGGTAAATGCCAGGAGTTTTATCGATGCAAGTCTATCTCGATTTTGAAAAACCACTTGTTGAGCTCGATGCCAAGATTCGTGACCTGCGAGAATATTCGACCGATAATGTCGATTTTTCCGGAGATATTGCAAAGCTGGAGAAAAAGGCCGAAAAACTGCGGGCGGATATTTTTTCCAATCTGAACCGCTGGCAACGGACCCAGTTGGCCCGGCACCAGAACCGCCCCTATACGCTCGATTATATCGAAAATATATTCACCGACTGGTTCGAAGTACATGGCGATCGCAACTTTCGTGATGATCCGGCTCTGGTCTGCGGTTTTGCCCGTTTTGACGGTCAGCCGTGTGCCGTTATCGGACACCAGAAAGGGCGCGATACCAAGTCGAAGGTGCATCGTAACTTCGGCATGCCGAACCCCGAAGGGTACCGCAAAGCGCTGCGGGTGATGCAGATGGCCGAACAGTTCGGTCTGCCGATCTTCACCTTTGTCGATACCCCTGGAGCTTTTCCCGGCATCGGCGCCGAAGAACGGGGACAAGCTGAGGCGATCGCCCGGAATCTGCGCGAGATGGCGGCGTTGAAGGTCCCGGTGATCGTTACGATTACCGGTGAAGGGGGATCCGGTGGCGCGCTGGCGATCGCCGTTGGTAATAAAGTCATGATGATGGAATATTCAGTCTATGCGGTTATCTCGCCTGAAGGGTGTGCTGCGATCCTCTGGAATGATGGCACCAAGGGGCCCGAGGCCGCCGAGGCGCTCAAGCTGACCGCTACCGATGTCAATGAGCTCGGGTGTGTTATCGATGATGTGATCCCCGAGCCGGAGGGTGGCGCGCACAACGACCCGGTTCAGGCTGCAGCATACCTGAAAAAGTATCTCAAAAAACATCTCGATCAGTTGAATAAACTCTCCGGTGAAGAGCTGGTCGAGCAGCGTTATCAGAAGTTTCGTGCCATGACCCGGATCGAGGAGTAGGACGGCGTCCTTATCAGGGTCTTTGGCGCCAGACTTTTGTGCCGACGCTGTTATCTCGACTCTTGACACTTCTTCGCAATTCGATTCAACAGCAAAAAACGATTTTTTGGAGATTTTACAGGGCGGCAGGGCTAGTAGCCGCCGCCCTTTTTCCTGGTCGACTTTTACCGGCAGTCGCTTTACATGCTGTGCGGTTTGGGCAGGTTGGCTGAATCATTCTCAAAAATTTAAATAGGGGCTTTAATGGGGATAAAAGATAGATATATAATTAAAATAAATATAATTATATTTTTATTATCTTCGGTCATAGCGTGTGCTCCGGCCTACGATGTGCGGGTTGTCGATACGCCGAACTCATCGCACCTTAAAGGGCACCAGAAGCCGTATATCGTCAATGGCCAGCGTTATGACCCGTTGCGGGATCATAACGGTTTTATTCAGGAGGGGAGAGCCAGCTGGTACGGTGAAAAGTTTCACGGTCGTAAGACCAGTAACGGTGAAATCTACAATATGTATGCCATGACCGCTGCGCATAAAACCTTGCCGATGGGGGTGTTTGTGAAGGTGACGAATAGGGAGTCCGGCCAGCAGACGGTTGTACGGGTGAACGATCGCGGCCCGTTTGTGGCCGGTCGGATTATCGATCTCTCTTTTGCCGCCGCCGAAAAAGTTGGTGTCGTCGGGCCCGGCACGGCTCCGGTTCTTATTGAGGCGCTCGGCTATCGTGCCGATAGCAAAAGTTCAGCCGGTTCGCCTGTTTATTCGCAGCCAAAAAGTTATGATATCGGTACTTTTGCCGTGCAGGTCGGGGCTTTTTCAGTGAAAACGAATGCTGATCGTCTTGCTGTTGATATGCAAAAAGAATACGGTTTTGCTGCAGTGAATGAAGGGTGGGTCGATGGGAACCGCTATTATCGGGTGTGGGTCGGACAGTTCACCTCCCTCGAAAAAGCAGAGCGTATCAAGCAGAAGTTTAATGGTGGTTTTGTGGTGGCGATTGAAAAGTAAAAAACTGATCTGCTCTCTTTATCTGCTCATATCAAGTTCTTTGGCAAAGTGGCAGGCGGATTCGTGTCCGGTCGACTGTTGCTCAAGAGGGGGGAGATCCGTCTCGCAGATCGATTTTGCATAACGGCAGCGGGGGTGGAACGGGCAGCCGGAGGGAGGGTTGATCGGTGACGGGACCTCTCCTTGCAAAAGAGCGCGTCCGGGTCGGCCCGGGATCGGTATCGGCACGGCATTCAGTAGCGCTTCGGTGTAAGGGTGTAAAGGGCGGCGGTAGATGTTCAGAGCGGGGCCGATTTCGACAATCCGGCCGAGGTACATCACCGCGACCCGGTCGCAGATATGCTGAACGACGGCAAGATCATGCGCGATAAAAAGGTAAGTCAGCTTGAACTCTTTCTGAATGTCCTGCAGCAGATTAATGATCTGGGCCTGGATTGAGACGTCGAGAGCTGAGACCGGTTCATCGGCGATGATCAGGTTTGGTTTGACAGCCAGAGCCCGGGCAATACCGATCCGCTGGCGTTGTCCCCCTGAAAATTCGTGCGGGTAGCGATCGAGGTGCTCAACAGAGAGCCCGACGACCTCAAGTAAATTTTTAAGCTCTCTTTTTAGATCGGTCGCTGCTAGCGGCTTGTGGATTTTAAACGGTTCCGACAAGATATCGCCGATGCGCATCCTCGGGTTGAGAGATGAGAACGGATCCTGAAAGATCATCTGCATCTCCCGGCGCAAGGGACGCAACCGCGATCTGCTTATCTTCAGCAGATTTTCCCCTTTGTAGAACACTTCACCCGAATCGGCTTCAAGCAGACGCAGGATCAGTCTGCCCGTGGTCGATTTGCCGCATCCCGATTCACCGACCAGACCGAGAGTCTCCCCTTCTATCAGCGCAAAAGAGAGGTTATTGACCGCCTGTAACCGCTGCTTTTTGCCGTTTGCGAGCCCTGCAGTGGTGATGAATGTTTTGTTCAGATTGTCGACCTTGAGCAAAGGTGTCATTCGGCTCTCCAGCAGCGAACATGTTGTCCCGGCTCTGTCTCTTGGAGTTGCGGATAGCGACTGGAACAGATCGGGATAACATCGGGGCAGCGGGGAAGAAACGGGCAACCGGTGTGACTCTCCAGAGGGGAGGGGACCTGCCCATCGATCGGCGAGAGGCGGTCTCTTTTTTCACCGAGGCGCGGGAGGCTGGCGAGCAGGCCACGCGTATAGGGGTGTCCGGGGGCAGCAAAAAGTTGCGCGACCGAAGCAGACTCAACGATCAGTCCGGCATACATAATGGCGACCTGCTGAGCCGATTCGGCCACTACGCCAAGATCGTGCGTGATCAGCAAAGTTGCCATCTGCCGCTGCTGCTGCAATCTCCCCAGAAGCTCCATAATCTGCGCCTGGATGGTGACATCGAGGGCGGTCGTCGGTTCATCCGCAATCAGAAGTTGCGGGTTGCACGCGAGCGCCATGGCGATGACAATCCTTTGGCGCAGACCGCCGGAGAGTTGATGTGGAAACTCTCTTATCCGTTGTTCCGGGGCAGGGATCCCGACCTGATGCAGCAGTTTTATGCTGGCATCGCGGGCCTCGCCGGGGGAGATGTCCTGGTGCTGTAATAATACTTCTGAGATCTGGTCGCCGATCCTCAATACCGGATTCAGGGCGGTCATCGGTTCCTGAAAGACCATAGCGATGCGATTACCGCGCAGACGGCGCATCTCCGATTCTGACAGATAAAGAAGATCTTCGCCGTTAAATCGGATCTGTCCGCCGACAATCTTTCCAGGGGGGGGGACAAGCCGAAGCAAAGAGAGCGCCGTGATCGATTTGCCACACCCCGATTCGCCGACCAGGGCCAGAGTCTCCCCTTTTTTGATCGAAAAAGAGATGCCGTCAACCGCTTTGACGACCCCTTTTGCGGTAAAAAAATAAGTTTTCAGATCGCGAACTTGAAGCAAGGAAGACTCCATCGGCTGGAGGATTGAATCGGACTGTCCAGCGATTTAAAAACTACACGTAACAGGGCTGTTGGTCAAGCAGGCGATCTTGTCAAATGCTTGCGATGGCAGCTGTTAAAATTTTCACAGGGTATGTTCCCACACAATTTTTATTCCGATCAGAATCAGAATCAGTCCGCCGATAATTTCGACGCGGGAGCCCCAGATGGCGCTGATCTGGCGACCGATGCGGAGTCCGGCCAGGGTAAAGGCTGAGGCGACCAGACCAATGATCAGGGCCGGAAACCAGACGCTGACATTGAGCATCGCCAGGGAGACGCCGATCGCCAGGGCATCGATACTGGTGGCGATGGAGAGCAAAACCAGACTGTAGCCACGCGTCGGATCCCCCTCTTTGCGCCCATTTTGGTCGGTCTGTAACGCCGCAAAAATCATGTGGCCGCCGATCAGGGCGAGCAAAGTCAGGGCAATCCAGTGATCGTAATCGACGATATATTGTCGGACGGATCGTCCGGCGAACCAGCCGATCATCGGCATCAGCGCCTGAAAGAGCCCGAAATGAAAGCTGAGCCGAAAATAGTGTCGCCGGGTTAATGTCGGGAGTGAAACGCCGACCCCGAGTGCAACGGCAAATGCATCCATGGCAAGAGCGACAGCGATTCCTGATAAGAGCCAGTTATTCATCATTAATCCATCTGAACGAAAATTAAAATTAACGGCCGGAGTTTGCCTTTGTCATCATCTCTTGTCAACTCTGCTGCTGCGATGATCTATCGGGCCGGTTGTTAACTTGCATAATTATCGCGGCAGTAGTAGAGTTACAAGATTTTAAAGTTAAGATTGTCAAGAACGGGAAGGTTGAGATGATACGAGTGATACTGGTTTTTTTACTGTTTCTGATCGTTTCTGTTCCAGCTTATGCAATGGGGCAGGAGGGGTGCGGTGCCGGGACGTGCAACAGCTGTCACTCCATGACACTGGATGAGGCCAAAGCGATGTTTCCGCGTGCTGAGAAAGTGCTTTCGGTCGATTTTTCCGAATTGCCGGGCCTCTTTGTGGTTGAACTTGAAGGGAAGGGGAAGCGCGAACCGGTCTATGTCGATTTTTCCAAAAAATATATCGTTGCCGGGAATATCTTTCGATTAGCTGATAATAAAAATATTTCTGAATCGCGACGGACACCGGAAGCGACAGAAGTTGATCTGAAAAAGGTCCCGGTTGATGATGCTCTTTTGGTCGGGAAAGCTGATGCTCGGTACAAGGTCATTGTCTTTACTGATCCGGACTGCCCATACTGTCGAAAGCTGCATACGGAGATGAAGCAGGTGATCAAAACCGATCCTGATATCGCTTTTCAGGTTATGCTTTTCCCGCTACCGATGCATAAGGATGCTTATGCCAAATCGAAGAGCATCCTCTGCTCCAGGTCGTCAGCACTGCTCGATCTCGCGTTCTCCGGCGCACCGATCCCCCTCGACAGTTGCGTAACAGATAGCGTCGACAAAAATATCCGACTGGCGAACGAACTCGGCATCAGAGGGACGCCGGCGCTTATTTTTCCTGACGGCCATTTGACTGCCGGGTTTTTGAAAGCCGATGATATTATTGCTGCAGTTCGTAATGCCAAAAAATAGATCGACTTTTTTTGCAGGTTATCTACTTGCTTCGATCGGCATAATCTGATAAATATCCCTGAATTTCAAGGGTTGAGTTTTTAAAAGGAGATAGATAAATGGGATTGATGGAAGGGAAGCGCGGCGTCATTTTGGGAGTTGCTAACGAGATGAGTATCGCATGGGGAATTGCTCAGCAGTTGAGAGCGGCGGGCGCAGAACTTGCTTTTACGTATCTGAATGAGTCTCTGGAGAAGCGGGTTCGTCCGTTGGCCGAAAGCCTCGACTCGAAGTTGATTCTCCCCTGTGATGTCGGGAGTGATGAAGCGATCGCCACAACCTTCAAAGAGGTTGAAAAAGTTTGGGGGAAGATCGATTTTGTCGTTCACTCGGTGGCGTTTGCGAGCCGGGATGATCTGCGCAGACCGTTCACTGAAACCAGCCGCGACGGTTTTGCCATGGCGCTGGATATCAGTGCTTACTCTCTGGTTGCTGTCAGCCGTTATGCTGCACCACTGATGACCGATGGCGGCAGCATTTTGTCACTTACTTACCTCGGGTCTGTTCGCGCGGTTCCGAACTATAATGTCATGGGGGTTGCCAAGGCGGCACTCGAATCGTGTACGCGGTATCTGGCCGCCGAACTCGGCGAGAAAAAGATCCGGGTCAATTGCATCTCAGCCGGTCCGATCCGCACTCTGGCCGCTTCAGGGGTTGCCGGCATGAGAGAAAAGATCAAGTATATGGACGTCCACGCGCCGTTGCGTCGGGCTGTTGATCAGACCGATGTCGGCAAATCGGCACTCTACTTCTGCTCGGATCTGTCGAGCGGTGTGACGGGTGAAATTCATTATGTCGATGGTGGCTTCAGCACGATTGTTAATGTTTGATGCGGGCGTCTGTCTCTAATAGTCAACAGCAAGGGACCCTTTTTCGGGTCCCTTGCTGTTTGCGGGATCTTCTTTGAACAGTGTAATCGGCAACACCGCCGGGCTGAAGGCGAGCCAGCTTCGTGCTCTGGAGCGTGTCTATCAGCGGCAGATTCCGGCCAGTGAGTTGATCACGACGGAACTGGCCCGTTTTCTGTCAGAACTCTCGCGAGAACTTCGCCGACAGGTTGCGGTGATCATCGATCGCAACGGCCGGATTGTCCGGGTTATTGTCGGTGATGACAAAAGCATCTACATCCCGGATCTCACCGGTTTTCATCTTGGCCGCAGCGGCCTGCGCGGTCTGCGTCTGGTTCATACCCACCTGCAAAAAGAGCCGTTGACTCAGGACGATTTGACCGACCTTGCACTGCTGCGCTTTGACGTGATGGCGGCGATAGAAGTGTTGCCGGACGGCCTCCCTGGCGCCATCCATTATGCTCACCTTCTTCCTGACAATCCGGAACAGCGGCCGTGTGAAATTGTTACGGTCGCCTCTGTTCATGAGCTCGAACTTCAGCTTGACCGTTTTATCCCGGCGCTCGAAGCTGAAATCGAACGGAAAATGGGCGAGACGATCGATCTCTCCGATACCCGTGAGCGCGCCTTTTTGATCTCGGTCAGTCAGGAGGGACGACACGACATCGAAGATTCGATGGCCGAGCTCGACGAATTAGCACGTACCGCAAGCGTTCTGGTTGTCGATCAGGTGATCCAGCGTCCCCGGAAAATTAATCCAAAAACACTGATCGGCGAAGGGCGGCTCAGGGAAGTGGTGATTGATGCCATGCAGAGGCGGGTCGGCCTGTTGATCTTTGATCAGGATCTCACCCCGATGCAGGTGAGTACCATCAGCGCCATGACCGATCTCAAGGTTATCGACCGGAGTCAATTAATCCTCGATATCTTTGCCCGCCGTGCACACACTCTCGACGGCAAGGTTCAGGTTGAACTGGCTCAGCTCAAATATATCCTGCCGCGTTTAACCGGTCGGGGGACGGCTCTCTCACGCCTGGCTGGCGGGATCGGTGGCCGTGGTCCCGGTGAAACAAAACTTGAGATTGATCGTCGCCGGATCCGTGATCGGATCACGCGTCTCGAAAAGCAGCTTGTCAATCTCTCCCGTGGCCGGATGCAGAGGCGGGGAAAACGGATGCGCGGACGACTCCCCATCGTCTCGATTGTCGGTTATACCAATGCCGGGAAATCGACCCTGCTCAACGCATTGACCCAGAGCAAGGTTTTGACGGAAGATCTGCTGTTCGCAACCCTCGATACCACAACCCGGCGTCTTCGTTTTCCGATGGAGCGGGAAGTGATTATCACCGATACGGTCGGCTTCATCCGTAAACTGCCGAAAAGTTTAATGGGAGCATTCAAGGCGACCCTTGAAGAGCTGGAAGATGCTGATCTGTTGCTGCATATTGTCGATATTTCAAACCCCCGGTTTGAACAGCAGATTGCTGCGGTCGAGAAAATCCTCTCTGATCTCGATCTCGGCATGATCCCCCGTCTGTTGGTCTTTAACAAGATCGATCAGATCCCTGTCGCCGAGATCGCTCCATTCTGTCGGCGGTTTCAGGCGGTTGCCGTCAGCGCCCTGAACCGGAAATCTTTTGAACCGTTAATGGATGAAATGGCGCACCGATTCTGGCCCGAGAG